>DATJLH010000086.1:0-18825 GCA_035490615.1 Cellvibrio sp. | reverse complement strand
CTAATAACCTGATTTCCCTACCACTTTGGCTTTTGAGTCAGGCCCGCAACTCATGTAGAATGCGCGCCTACTTTTAACCCGACCGGGCCCGCACCTGCCGGTTAAACCAGTTAAGCCTGCTATGGAAATCAATCCTTTACTGAATACCTTGAAAGACCTTGCCGAGCGCACCCGTGTGCTTAGGGGGTATCTTTGACTACGATCACAAGAAAGAACGCCTGACCGAAGTGGAGATGGAGCTGGGGGAGTCCGCTGTGTGGGACAACCCGGAGCGAGCCCAGGCGCTGGGGCGTGAACGTTCCTCGCTCGAAATTGTGGTAAAAACCATCGAAGCGCTGGAGTCCGGTATCAGTGATTGCCGTGAGCTGCTGGACATGGCGGTCGAGGAAAACGACGAATCCAGTGTCAATGATGTTGCCGCTGAACTGGAGCGGCTGGACGAGCAGCTGCAAGCGCTGGAATTCCGCCGCATGTTTTCCGGTGATATGGACCCGAATAATGCCTTCCTTGATATCCAATCCGGCTCCGGCGGAACCGAAGCCCAGGACTGGGCCGAGATGGTGCTGCGCATGTACCTGCGCTGGGGCGAGGCCAAGGGTTTCAAGACGACCCTGGAGGAAGTCTCCGAAGGGGAGGTGGCCGGTATAAAAAGCGCCACTATTCGGTTCGAGGGTGAATATGCCTTCGGTTGGTTGCGTACCGAAACCGGCGTCCATCGCCTGGTGCGCAAATCCCCATTTGATTCCGGTAACCGCCGCCACACGTCTTTCTGTTCTGTGTTTGTCTCGCCAGAGATTGACGACAATATCGAGATCGAGATTAATCCGGCAGACTTGCGCATTGATACCTACCGCGCCAGTGGCGCCGGTGGCCAGCACGTTAACAAAACCGACTCGGCTATTCGTATTACCCACATCCCTACCGGAATTGTCGTGCAATGCCAGAGTGAACGTTCCCAACACCAGAACCGCGACCAGGCATACAAAATGTTGCGTGCGAAGATGTACGAGCAGGAGATGCTCAAGCGCAATGCCGACAAACAGGCCATGGAAGACAGCAAGGCTGATATCGGCTGGGGCAGTCAGATTCGCTCGTATGTACTGGATGATTCGCGTATCAAAGATTTACGTACCAGTGTGCAAACCAGTAATTGCCAGTCTGTGCTGGACGGCGCCCTGGATCAATTTATTGTCGCCAGTTTGAAGGCCGGCCTTTAAATGATCTGATTTTCTGACTTAACCTTGATTCTTTAACCATTGAAATCCTAACCATTATGAGCAACGACACTACTCAGACCCAAAGCCAGGCCCACGACGAAAATAAACTGATCGCCGAGCGCCGTAGCAAGCTGGATGCGATTCGCGAAAAGGGTAACGCCTTTCCCAACGACTTTCGTCGCGCGCACAAGAGCGTAGAACTTCAGCAAGCCTTTGGTGAGAAGACCAAGGAAGAGCTGGAGGCACTGGGTCATGTTGTCAGTGTGGCGGGGAGGATCATGGCCAAGCGCGGGCCCTTTATGGTGCTGCAGGACGGCGAAGGTACGATTCAGTTGTATGCCGACAAACAGGCGCAAGAAAATATCAAGGAAACCTGGGGCTTGTGGGACATCGGCGATATCGTCGGTGCCAAAGGTGCGCTGCATAAATCCGGCAAAGGCGACCTGTACGTCAACCTCGAAGAATACCAATTGCTGACCAAGTCCCTGCGTCCGCTGCCGGATAAATATCATGGCTTGAGCGATCAGGAAATTCGTTATCGTCAGCGTTATGTGGATTTAATTGTGAATCCTGAAGTGCGTGATACGTTCCGTTTGCGCTCCAAGTGTATCGACTTTATTCGTCGCTATATGAGCAGCCATGATTTTATGGAAGTTGAAACGCCCATGTTGCATGTGATTCCCGGCGGTGCCTCGGCGCGTCCCTTTGTTACGCATCATAATGCGTTGGATATTGAAATGTTTTTGCGCATCGCGCCGGAGCTTTATTTAAAGCGTCTGGTGGTCGGCGGTTTTGAGCGTGTGTTTGAAATTAACCGTAATTTCCGTAACGAGGGTACATCCACCCGTCATAACCCTGAATTTACCATGATGGAGTTTTATCAAGCTTACGCAGACTACAAAGACCTGATGGATCTCACCGAAGATATGCTGCGCAAGTTATGTCAGGAGGTCATGGGTACCACGACCCTGACCTATCAGGACAGTGTGTACGACTTTGGTAAACCCTTTACACGTTTGTCCGTATTTGACGCGGTGCTGAAATACAATCCGCAAATTTCCCGTGAGCAGCTCAGCACACTGGAGGGCGCGCGTCAGGCGGCCCGCGATCTTAATATCAAGATCAAAGACACCGATGGCCTGGGCAGAATCCAGATCGAAATCTTTGAAGAAACCGTCGAGCATAAACTGGATCAGCCGACCTTTATTACCGAGTATCCCATTGAAGTGTCACCGCTGGCGCGCCGCAATGATCAAAATCCGGCAGTCACAGATCGTTTCGAGTTTTTTATCGGTGGGCGTGAGTTGGCCAATGGCTTCTCCGAATTAAATGACGCAGAAGACCAGGCCGAACGTTTTATGCAGCAGGTCATCGAGAAAGATGCGGGTGATGATGAAGCCATGCATTTTGATGGTGATTATGTTCGCGCGCTGGAATACGGCTTGCCGCCAACGGCGGGCGAAGGCATCGGAATTGACCGGCTGGTGATGCTATTTGCCAATGCACCGTCAATTCGTGATGTACTTTTGTTCCCGCATATGCGGCCGGAATAAACGATTTATGGCTGAAATCCTGTGGCGCCTTCGGGCGCCACAGTTTTTTAGAACGCACATCGCGCAGAACGAGTGGTTAAATGTGCCTGGATGGATTGGCAAAACACTTGTCGGCGGGCAGGGTGACAGCAAGGGATTGTTGACTGAACGGACACACAAACGATAGCGCATAGGCTAACAGTTGTAGTGGCTCTGCTCCGGCTTTGCCGTATAGGCGATCACCGATGATAGGGTGGCCAAAGGTTGCAAGGTGACGGCGAATCTGATGTTTTCTGCCGGTGTCGATATGGATATCAAGCAGCGTGCGTGAGGCAGCTTCGTCTGTTTGCAAGGTATGTAGTCGGGTGATGGCGGATTTACCATCCAGAGGATAATCGAGTGTTACACCGCCGGCCGGAATTGCAGGTAAGCCGGTAACCCATGCCTGGTAGCATTTGCGGATGTCGCGGGACTGAAACAAGTGCGACAGGCGCGCGGCGCTTTGCTGGTCATGGGCAATCAACATCAGCCCGGCCGCATCGGCGTCCAGGCGATGTACCAGAAAGCATTCCCGTTTGGGTTTGCCATTAACCTCCACCCAGCGCAGCAAACTACAGTGATCTCCCCATTGCGACCCCTGCGATAACATGCCATGGGGTTTGAACCAGATACTGTAACGCTGCGCATCATGGATTAGTTGAGCGGCTTCGGGTTTGCGCGCAAGCACCTGCTCGTCGTAAAAAAGCTGTATCTTGCAGCCTTTGTTGAGCGGCTTGGTGGCACGGCGTAAGCGCAGGGTTTTACCTTTCAGGTTCCACCAGACGGCGCCTTTGTTCATAGCATCTTTTATGCGTTGACGCGAAAGGCCGGTACCTTCAGCAAGTATGTCCAATGCTGTTTTTCCGGCCGTTTCTACGGTGAGCGCGAAGGTTTTGGGCGAAGACTGATCGGGCATAGTGGATAGTGTCGTAAAATTATTTAAAGGTATAGTCAACGTGGCTGAAAAGGCGACTATTTGTAAGGCGAATATTACGCTGTCTGATATGGATCGGCACTACTATGGTGACCTGAGCTTAACGATTGCCCAGCACCCATCCGAGACGGCTGAACGGATGATGGTGCGGTTGCTGAGTTTTTGCTTTCGTGCGGCAGATAACCTGACCTTTACCCGCGGTTTGTCATCGGCTGATGAGCCGGACATCTGGCTTAAATCAGACGACGGTCGCATCCTGGAGTGGATAGAAGTCGGGCAACCGACGCCGGAGCGGTTAAAAAAAGCCCAGGGGGTTGCGCAACAGGTATTGGTATTTGCCTATGGTCGAGGCATGGATATCTGGTGGAAAAACCATGCGCTAGCTATCCAGGGGTTATCCAAAGTGAAGGTTAATTATTTTGATGCCGTTGAATTGCAAGACTTAACAAAACTTGCAGCAAAAACAATGAACCTTACAATTTCTATCACTGAGGCTATCGCTTATATATCCAGTGCTGATCACAATATCTGTGTCAGTTTGCGCGATATGCCTTGAGCCGGCCCGGTGAAAACCGGTGCACAAAAAGTTAATTATTTTGCTTTCAGAAATCAGGGTTTTTATCTATGCATATCGTCGATATCACACTTGAAAATGCACAACAGTTACTGATTGACGAATCCTTCACGCGTCCCGTGCTTGTGGATTTTTGGGCTGACTGGTGCGGGCCCTGCAAGTCATTAATGCCGATCCTTGAGAAGCTTGCCATTGAATATCAGGGCATTTTTTTGCTCGCCAAGGTGAATGCCGATGAACAAAATATGATTGCTGCACAATTCGGTGTGCGCAGCTTACCGACCGTGATGCTGATCAAAGATGGCCAGCCGCTGGACGGATTTACCGGCGCACAAACGGAAATTTTTGTGCGGCAAATGCTCGACAAGCATTTACCTAAAGCCTGGGAGAAAACCGTGCAGCAGGCAAATGATCACATCGCAGCCGGGGATTTTGCCGCGGCCTTACCGCTCTTGCGTCAAGCTGCGGAAGAGTCAGGAAAGCAATCGGGAATTGTTATTCGTCTGGCACAAACACTGCTGGAATTGAATCGTGTTGAAGAAGCCGAGAGCTTGCTTGCAGGTATCCGGATGGCTGATCAGGATGCACATTTTCAACAAGTGCAGGCCCAACTCCAGCTGAAAAAGCAAGCCGCAAAAACGCCCGAAGTAACAGCCTTGGAAACTGCACTGGAGGCAGACCCAACCAATCTGGATCTTATATACCAGTTGGCCGTGCAGTTAAACCAGGAAGGTTACTACCGTAAAGCCCTGGAATTGTTATTGCAGATTTTGCAAAAAAATCGCCAATTTTCTGATGGCGCAGCACGAAAAACGATGACAGATATCCTCGCTGCGCTGGGCAAAGGCGACCCCCTGGCAGTGGAATTTCAGCGCAAATTATTTACATTGCTTTACTAGGGCTTGATTGGTCGATAGACAAGAAAACCGTTACACTCTTTTTGAAGTCACAGTCAATCCCGTTGCATATTTTATGTAACAAGAATGACATCGCGGTACCCATAACTGCTGTTAATCACATGACTTGCATTTCCCGTCCGTCCAGGATGGTGAACTGGCTTCAGGTGATAGAGGTAATCCGACACGACATCCAGTGAGCTAGAAGCAGCTAAAAAGCAGCTATAAAAAGCAGTTACATAGAGGACATCAATAATGGTGAAAACCTGCAAGATCGCAGTCTTCATCGCCGTCGCAACACTTGCAGCAAGCCTGATAGTCGCCTGCAGTAAATCGGATCAGCAAGCATCCGGTGCTGCCATGTGTCATCTGCCGCTGTTTGTGCAACAACAAGGCGATAAATACCTGATCAAGCAAGGTGATCTCACCATGGAAGTCAATCCGGCAGTGGGTGGCAGGATTTCCTCGCTTAAACATGGACGCCACGAACTCCTGATAACCCAGGAGCTGACCAACTCCATGTTGTGGGGCAGCATCCTGTGGTCGAGCCCGCAAAACGAGTGGGGCTGGCCACCGGTAGAAGTGCTGGACCACAAACCCTATCGCGTCTCTGTGGAAGATAACCAATTGGTTCTTGCCAGTGAGATAGATCCAAAAACCGGGTACCAGTTTGTAAAAAGCCACCGGGTCAGTAACACCCGTAGCGATGCGTTTATTATTACCTATTCCATCTATAACCATTCCGATAAAGCCAAAGCGGTAGCCCCCTGGGAATTAACCCGGGTGCCGACCAGCGGTATTGTCTTTTATCCCAGCGGTGAGCGGCAGCAGGAAAGCGGCATTTTTTACCCTATGGAAATTCAAAAGATCGGGGATATCAGCTGGTTTCTGTATGACGACAAAAAAATCCGTGATGATCACCATAAACTGATGACCGACAGTCGCGAAGGTTGGCTGGCTTATACGGATCGCGGTTATTTATTAGTGAAAGAATTTGCAGATGTGCCAGCCGAGTTGATCGCGCTCAATGAGGGTGAAATCGAATTATTTACCGATGCCCATAAAACCTACCTGGAGCTGCAACAGCAAGGCAGTATGACCATGCTGGAGCCCGGTGAACATCTGGATTGGGAAGTGACCTGGCATATTAAAAAACTACCGTCAGATATCTCGGTGTCGGTGGGTAGCGAGGAATTAGTGGATTATGTCCGCTATTTACTGAGCGACCACTGATTCCAACCCTTTTCATTGTGCAGGCTGCCTTTAATTCATCTGGCAGCTTGACCTTAGCGTCCTCCCCGAACTCCCCTAAGCTTCGTTTGTCCATCAGGCTCGGCTTCGTCAGTTATCTCATGTGATCCATTTCTCACTCTCTCGGTTGTGAGTCCTGCCCCACATTCAGTGTCCTTTGCATCTCCCGTTGATGAACTTTGAAAGAATGGCTTTTTCGTTTTGAAAAAAATTCTACCCGTTTGTGCAATTTTCAATAATTGCGACACTCCACCCCCGCAAACCCCAGTAAATCCGGGGTTTTCAAGTTTGGCATCACCTTTGCAATAACCCATGCAGCCAGGTGATTCACGAAGTCCCGCTTAGCGCACGACTTCCTAAACCTGGGCAAAGCAAACAAATTTATTTAGGTGAGCCAGTGTGAATCCGTTTTTACGCTGACTTATGGTTCCGGGTCATTTTGAGGTCATAAGCCATGTCTGAACTTCAGTATCAAAGCCAGTATGTTTCAGAGAAATTCCAGGGAGTTAAAGCGACTCGTTTTTCACAGGATCTCTACTCCCCCAAGCAAAATCACTTCATGGCGGTATTGCCTGTTAATGACTACGTTCGCATGCTGCCCCATATGGAGCTGGTCTCCATGAGCGTGGGCGAGGTGCTGCAAGAAGCGGGCATGCCTATTGAGTGGATTTATTTCCCCATCACCAGCGTCGTCTGTTTGGGTTACATCACCGAGAATGGTGCTTCACCGGCTGTGGGTCTGGTCGGCCATGAAGGTTTCGTAGGAACAGCCTTTGTAATGGGGAGCGAGTCGTCATCAACGCGCGCCGTGGTTCAGAGTGCCGGATTGGGTTATCGCATCCGCGCCAGCCTGGTGAAGAAAGAGCTGCAACGTAATGGCGAATTTATGCGTATGGCGCTGTTGTACTGCCAGGCATTCATCACGCAAATCTCTCAAACAGCGGTGTGCAACCGCCTGCACTCTGTGGATCAACAACTGTGCCGCTGGTTGCTGATGAGCATGGACCGACTGGCTTTCAATGAAATCCATCTGACACATGAATTGATCGCCAATATGCTCGGTGTACGCCGTGAAGGCGTTACCCAGGCAGCCGGCAAACTGCAGGCGAAAGGCTACATCCAATACAGCCGTGGCAAAATCCGCATTATTGACCGTGCTGGCATCGAATCTGAAGTGTGCGAATGCTACGGTGTGGTCAACCACGAATACGCCCGTTTGCTGCCGCGCAAACCGCAGGTACCGGTAGCACTGCCGCAAACACGCAAGATCGCTGCCACTGCCGCTCGCGTGACCAGTATTACGGCGCGCAGCCAGGAAGCAAACCTGATCGCGGAAGGCGCTGCGCGCAACGGCAACGATGACGCCCAACGCGCACGTTACGCCCGGGTGCGTTAGATCTTGGTGAACAGGAGATTTCCAGTGAACAATGACATCCTGGAAGGCAAATGGAAGCAGTTGAAAGGTTCTATCCAGGCCAAGTGGGGCGAGATTACGGACGATGAGTTTGAACAGGTCAAAGGGAATCGTGAACGCCTGATTGGTTTGGTGCAGGAAAAATACGGTAAGAAAAAGGATGACGTCAGGAAAGAGGTTAACGACTATCTCAAGTCGATAAATTGATCTACACAGGCTTGCGGAAGTGCAGGGACGCCTCCAGCCACGGACTACTCGTATTGTTTAACATCGGTATTATTTAGAAAACACACTCCCTTCGAATTATTTCCTTTATCCCCAGTCGCTGTTCTCACCCAGTTAAAGTTCAAATGGTTAGCCTGGCGTGGATTAAATCGCCGGTTGAGTAGCACGCTCCAATGCGGTGTTCAGCGCTGAAAGGTCCAGTGGCTTGACCAAGTGGTCATCAAAACCCGCTTGCTCGGCGCGTTGCTTGTCCGGCTGGTTGCCGCTCAATGCAATGAGTTGAGCATCTTTTAAACCGGCTTCACGCAGCCGTGCCGCCAGGCTATAACCATCAATATCCGGCAGGTTGATGTCCAGCAGGACGGCGATGGGTTGCAACGAGGGGAACACCTCCAGGGCTTCGGCACCGGTTCGCACCGCGTGCACTTGCCAGCCCAGGTGTTGAAGCAGCATGGCTGTGGCTTCGCGGGCGTCCTGATTATCCTCGACCAGCAAGATCTGTTTGTTGGGCCCCGGCTTGGAGGGCTGTTGTGGATTCTGTTGCAGCAGTTTCTGTATCCGGGTGAGCAGGGTGGCTGCGTCAATGGGCTTGCTCAGGTAGTCATCGCAGCCAGCGGCCAGGCATCGCTCCCGCTCGCCGCGCAGGCTGGCGGCGGTAAGCGCCAGGATCGGCTTTTTGTATCCCTGATCGCGCAGTAATCGGGTGGCGGATAAACCATCCAGCACCGGCATCTGGGAGTCCATGATTAATAAATCAAAACTGTCACCGTCGGCCGCCTTCCGCTGCACGAGGTCAATGGCTTCCTGGCCGTCGCTGGCATAAGTCACCCGGCCACCAAAGCTGGTGATGAGGTGGCCCAGCAACATACGGATATCCGGCAAGTCATCGGTGACCAGAACATGCCCTTTAAAACTGAAGGCTTTGGAGATGGTGGTGACATCCAGGGTGCTGCGGGAATCCAGCGGCCGGCGCTCGACACCCTCCAGGTTCCCCGGGTTGATATAGAGCGTAAACACGCTGCCGACACCGGGTTGGCTTTTCACACTGATGTTCCCGCCCAGGCATTGAGCCAGTTGCCGGCTGATAGCCAGACCGAGGCCAGTCCCTTGTTGGCGGCTGCTGAGCGTATTGGTGACCTGGGTGAAGGGTTTAAACAAGCGATCAATATCATTCCTGGAGATGCCGACGCCGGTATCCCGAATTGAAAAGCGCAAATAGGTTTTGTTGCGCACCTGGGTTTCAGCAATATGTAAGGAAACTTCGCCTTCCTCGGTAAATTTGATGGCATTACCCAACAGATTAAGCAGGATCTGGCGCAACCGCGTCGGGTCCGTCTTGATCTTCACCGGCAAGGCGGTTTTAGCCAACACATTCAAGCGCAGGTTTTTATCCTGGGCGTTCACAGAGATAAGCGAGCAGATTTCATTCACAAAGCTGTGCAGGTGGACGTCAAGTTGTTCAATCTCCAGTTTGCCTGCTTCGATCTTGGATAGATCCAGCACATCGTTCAATAAACTTAAAAGATGGCGGCCGTTGCGCTTGATAATTTGCAGGTGATTTTTATCCGGCGCCTCATCTGCGGCTAACAGCAAATCGGTGTAACCAAGAATAGCTGTCAGTGGCGTGCGTAATTCGTGGCTCAGGTGCGCGAGGAATTCGCTCTTTGAACGGTTTTCGGTTTCGGCGCGCAGGCGCTCCACCCGCTCTGCTTCCATCTCGCGGCGGGTGAGGGCATAGCGGATGGCGCGCGCCAACCCTTGGGCATTCAATTGGGATTTGACCAGATAGTCTTCGGCGCCGGCGTTCAGCGCTTCCTGGTCGAGCTGTTTATTGTCTTGCCCCGTCAGCATGATGATGGGGCCTTTGAAGCCGAGTTTCGGCGCTTCCCGCAGGAGCGATAATCCATCCTCGGAGCCGAGGCGGTAATCCATCATGCACAGGTCGTGATTATTGCGCGCGAAATGTTTACGTGCTTCCTGGGGTGTTGACGCCCAGGTGAGGGAATACTCGCCCGCGATGATATCTTCCAATAAGCCCTGCGTCAGGACGTAATCGTCTTCGTCATCCTCCACGAGTAACAACTTCATGCCTTGTGTGATAAGACCCTGACTCATTGACAATACCAACGCGCTCTGCGATTTCAGTAAATGGGATTAAATACCTGTGCGTTGCAATAGGCGGTAAGTTTTTTCATAAAATCTACCATGGCACAAAAGGTGACAGGTTTGGTCTGGTAAAACGCAGCGCCCAAATCATGGCTGTATTGCAGATCTTCCTGTGAATTTGACGTTGTTAATATAACGACGGGAATTTTCAATAGATCCGGATCTGCTTTTAATTCTGCCAATACTTCCCGGCCGTCTTTGCGCGGCATGTTCAAATCCAGCAGGATCAAGCCGGGTTTTGGGGCGGGCTGTTCTTTATAGCTGCCTTCGCCACGCAGATACTCCATTAACTCAACACCATCCTTAACAAAATGCATATCGTAGGTTTCTTTGCTTTCCAGCAGCGCTTCGTGTGCGAGCAGGCGATCATCCTCATCGTCATCAGCCATTAAAACGACAAATGGTTTATTACCTGAGAGCATGATGTGTTCCTGTACTGGTATAAAGTTGTGCCGCATTTTCTTGCCGTAACGGAAGCCTGACAATGAAGGTTGCACTTTTGCCGGGGATGCTGCTGGCCTGAATCCTGCCGTGATGATGTTCAACAATACGGCGGCAAATTGATAAGCCTATTCCGGTGCCGGGATATTCATCTTTTCCATGCAACCGTTGAAAAGGAGTAAAGATACGATCAATAAATTTTTCGTCAAAACCGATGCCATTATCAATAACCTGCATCTCAAACCAGCCGGCATCGGTGGCATTTTCCTCGGGCAGGATAATCCGCGTCAGAATATTGATGACCGGGGTTCTGTCAGCGGGAACAAATTTTATCGCATTACCCACCAGGTTTTGTAGCAATTGGCGCATTTGGGTTGGGTCTGCTTCGATAGTTGGCAGGGGATCGGCATTCACTTGTGCGCCTCTGGCCTCAATGGTGACGTACAGATCTTCCAGCACGTCTTCGAGAATTTCTTGCAAGGAAACCTGTTCAAATTTCTTGGCCTGGCTGGATATCCTGGAAAACGTCAGCAAATCTTCGATCAGGCGGGACATGCGGGCCGCAGCGACTTGCATACGGCGAATGTAGTCTGCCCCGTCACCCAGTTGCGCTGCGTATTTTTGTTCCAGGCGGTCGCCAAACGAACGGATCTTGCGCAGCGGCTCCTGCAAATCATGGGAGGCCACAAAAGCAAAGTCCTGCAACTCACGGTTACTGCGTTGCAGTTCAACAGCATAGCGCTCCAGAGCCAGGGTGCGATCCGCCACCAAAGCTTCAAGTTTCTCTGCATCTTCCCGCTGCTTTTTCAACGCTCTGCCGACCAGTACAAAAATAATGCCGGCGAGGACGAGCCCGAGCACAGTAGCAAATATCTGGGTGATGATCACCTGCTGTTGAACCTGGTTAGCTTCCGCCCGCTGCTGTTTAAGCCGGTCGTAGGCGGTTTGTTGTAATTCACTGACCAGCGAACGGATTTGGCGCATCAGTGAATTACCCTCATCCGTTAAAAACAGCTTCAAGGCCGCGCCTTCTTTGTGCTGTTTGCGCAACTGGATTGTTTTCTCCATTTCTTGCAGCTTGGCTTGCGTCAATTGAATCAGCGTAAAGATACGCGGGCGTTGTGTAGCCAGGTTCGCTTCCAGTTCCAGCAATTGGTTCAGGTGAACATTAATTTTTTTGGTGGCAATATCATAAGGCTCGAGGTAGGAATCTTCCCCGGAGATTAAAAAGCCGCGTTCGCCGGTTTCGGCATCCTGAATCGCAGAAAAGGTGTCCTTGATGATGTTAAGCGTATTGAGGGTTTTGTGGACTTTATCTTCGTTGGTAATGAGCGTGAGTATGGCGTGGTAGGAAATCACACCATTGGTTAGCAGCAGCGCCAGCATCAGGCAAAAACTGGCAAGCCAACTGTAACTTGGAAAAATTATGCGCGAAGAAAAAAGCGTCATTCAATTACCTGATCTCTAGGTCGGCGGGCTCAATTCATTCAACAGTGCAGCGCAACGTTTACACTCTTGCAGGATACGTTCAAGGCTCATCAGGATGTCATTGGGGTCCTGTTGCTTTTGAAGCTGCAAGCGCGCGAGTTCGGCATTGACAGATATTGTATTTAACGGATTACGCAGTTGATGGGCTACGTGAGCAAGCTGGTCTTGGGGAATATTCATCGTTCAACCTCGTCCTGCAGTTGCTTTTCATAATTATTCAAACGGTTATACAGCGTTTTGAGGCTGACGCCGAGCATCTCCGCTGCTCTGGGCTTGTCGCCGTCGACCTGTTCAAGGGTCAGGGTAATCAATTCGCGTTCCACTTCTTCAATAGTTTTGCCCGGAATTAATCCCTGGGTTTTCTTACGTTCGCGTGCAAAAGGAGAAGCCAGTTCAGTCGGCAGGATGAGTTCGCTACTCTCGGGGTCACTCATGATAAAGGCGCGGTGGATCGCATGACGCAGTTCACGCACATTGCCCGGCCAATCGTATTGGGTCAAGCGGTGCAGGGACTCCTGGCTCAGTGACAGGTTGCAATCGTTCTGCAAATTCAACTCGTGAAGAAACGATTTGGCGAGCAGCTCGATATCGCCCGGCCGTTCGCGCAAAGGAGGAATGGCAATAGGGAACACCGCTAGGCGAAAATAAATGTCCTCACGCAAACACTCCTCTTCGGCCAATTGCTCGGTTGTTCGATTGGTGGCCGATATCACGCGGCAGTTAACAGCAATTTCCTGGGCGCCGCCCAAGCGTGTCACCCTTTGGGTTTCGAGAACGCGCAGCAGGTTGGGTTGCATATCAATAGGCATTTCGGTGATTTCATCAAGGAACAAGGTCCCACCATCAGCCTGCTCAAATAAACCTTGCTTGCGCGCAATAGCACCGGTGAAGGCCCCTTTTTCGTGTCCGAATAATTCGCTGCCGATCAGTTCGCGTGAAGCGGCCCCACAGTTCCATGCCACAAAGGCACCTTCACAGCCCGATGCATGATGAATGGCGTTTGCAACCAGTTCCTTACCGACGCCACTTTCGCCTTGCAATAAAACGTTCGCTTTGGTGGCCGCGACTCGTTTGATCATCTGATACAACTTATGCATGGTCGGTGATTCGCCGATCAATACATTGAAATGTTTTTCTACCTGGCTGCTGCCCGGCGTGTTTTTCTTTTCGATGCGACCGATAAGCGCTTGCAACTGTTCCAGGTCGATGGGCTTGATCAGATAGCTGATATTGGGCCCCATCACTTTTTTGACCAGGGATTTGACCGCCGAGTTACCCGTGATAATGGTAATGTGCGCAGGGCGTTGGCTTTCGGGAATATTTTCAAGTACCTGAAAACCGCTGCCGTCGGGCAGCATCAAGTCGAGCAGCAGGATATCGAAGCGTTGTTTGGACAGCGCTGCGCCGGCCTCTGCCAGGTTGTCGGCTATGGTGACCTCATGGCCCATAATATTGAGCAACTCGCCGGTCGCCTGGGTGAAGTTTTTATCATCATCTACCAATAAAATTAATGCCACAGGGTTTCCCTTATTACAGATGATTAAGCTATTGACTATAACAATTAAGATCTGGAGTGACTAGGCGCTGGAGAATGCGTATATCACAGAATACTAGGGTTTGGCTAAAAAAACGTCAGTTTTGTAAAAATGACATCCTTCATTGGCAATATTTCCAAGAAAAAGTGTCCTTCTCGCTTTCGACTTTGGCAAGTTGTGCCGCAGAGCTCGAAATAATGGGTATTATTAATGAAATTCCAAGGCTGGCATATGGCTTGCTACTCATAATATCGACGCCATCCCTTTTATGATTTTCGGGAAACAATTAAGCGCGTTAAAAACGACTTATATTATGAACAGGAGATTTCAATGAACACGTTTGTGAAACTTATTATGGCAATGTCACTGGCAGGCTTTTTAGCCGGTTGTGATCAAGGTCCCGCTGAAGATGCCGGGGAAAATATTGATGAAGCCGTGGAAGAAGTTCAGGACGAAGTTGATGATGCGACTTAATAGCCAAGCGCACAGAAGCAATACCTAGTCAGAAGCAACACCTGAGTCGTTGCTTGATAAATCCGGCCAAGAAAACTCTTGGCCGGATTTTTTTCGTCGTAAGAAAAATAGACGTCATCTTCATATCAACTCTTTTGCCTTATGTTCGCCAGGGTTTTAATAACCCGGCTTTTAAAAAGCTTCTTGTTAAAAATAGGCTGTAAAAGCTACCAAACTTTGTAAGAAATATTTCAATTGCGTGTAAAACATTTCATCTGCTTTGCTTGTTTTTTCATCGCTTTGTTCATTATTAATAAGAATTACACTTATTTTATTTAATATGTTGTTATTGGCACAGGCCTTGCTCCTACCTATTTTGAAATTTATAGATAAAGGAGAATCCGCATGATTTACAAAACTTCAGCTCTGTTGTCCCTGGCTCTGTGTTCATCACTTGCCGTCGCGCAAACTTCCAGTTATGAAACTGACGATGGATGGCGATTCAATCCGGAATTTTCCATCGGTGCTGGATATGGTATGACAAAGCTTAAGGATGGCGATTTTGATGAGGATGAAGCGGCAAAGAAAGCCTTTGCTATCGTCAAATTTAATGAGTTTATCGGCCTGGAAGGTGCGTATATCGATTTCGATGAAGCGGGCAACGACCAGCTGAGTTTCGACCCCAAAGGCGCCACCCTTGGTTTAATTCTGGAAGCGCCTATTAGCCAGGCATTTTCCGTGTACGCCAAAGGCGGTCAAATGTGGTGGGACGGTGACGCGCGTCTTGAACTCGGTCCAGTTGATGTGGCCGATGATTATGACGGGGATGAAACCTTCTGGGGCGTGGGTACGAAAATCCGTCTGGCCGAAAATCTTGATTTAAAGATTGAGTATGAGCGCTTTAATTTCGAAATTTCACGGGATGAAATTGACGTGTTGCAGCAGGAAGATATCGACATGGATGTGGATTTTGCAAGTGTTAATTTGCAGTTTACTTTTTAAGGCTAAAGGGATTTTAAAGGACAAAGACCAACACATTACATTGATCTGGCGCACAGGGAAGAGTGCTCCGGACAGTGAGAAATCTATAAGAGGAATGACATCATGTTAGGTTGGAGTGTAATATTTTTCATCCTCGCCATTGTCGCCGCCTTGTTCGGTTTTGGCGGAATTGCGGCAAGTATGGCGGGCATTGCAAAAATTCTGTTCTTTATTTTTCTGGTTATGTTGCTGGTTTCTATCATTATGGGTTTGCTGTCAAAACGGCCCGGCCATCGGTGATATGAAACGTAAATAGCGACACACTATTATCAACAACGCGTTGGAGGTATTTATGTCCAAGTTAGCGCAGATTGAAAATGATCCTACCGTGAAAAAAGCCAGTGGCACGGCGCATGAAGCTGTTGGCGTGATCGCCTCGAAGCTTGCAGGTACGGAAGAGAAATTACGTCATGTCGCAGCGGAAACGGCCCATCGTTTGTCCGAATCCCAGGAAAAGGCGCGCGTCCAGGCCAAAAAATCCATGCAGTACATAAAAGTCACCAGCCGAAAAAATCCCTTGTTAGTCGCGGGTATCGCCTTTGCTGTTGGTGCTTTAGCGGCCGCGTTCTTTAAGCGCGGAAACGACCGGGATTAATCCGGTACCGGTTTAATCAGATAGCCAAGGAGTGGAAACGGAGCCAGAGTAAAAGCCCGTCCGATCGCACACGGGCTTTACTTTCGTCACAAATTTTCTCCCTTACCGATACCTCTTTCTCGCTTTTTGACGCCTTATTTTTTCCTGCTCTTCTTTTGCTTTGGCTTTAAGCGCTTCGTCAATTTTTGCCGCTTCCTCTTCGGCGGTCGTCATCTCCGGTGTTTCCAGGCTAATGGGTCCTAACAGCCCGGCACGCAATTCGTTGATCAGTAACGCCGACACTTTTTGTAATTCAACGCCACCACCTTTGCGAATACAACCGCGTTTAGTACCGATGGCTTCGAGTAGCTCGATATCTGTTTCAGGCAGGCTTTCCAGGTTGTAACGGTCCTGCAATGCCGATGGGTAGGCTTTCAACAAATAGTCGGCAGCAAACAATGCGATGTCGGCATAATCAAAGACGGTATCTTTAATCGCCCCGGTTACAGCCAGGCGATACCCACAGGAGGGCGGGCTAAGCTTAGGCCACAGGAATCCGGGGGTATCGGTCAACAACATGTTGTTAGGCAGTTTGATTTGCTGTTGGGCTTTGGTAACGCCGGCTTCATTACCGGTTTTGGCAATGATACGTCCGGCCAGCGTATTGATGATGGTGGATTTACCCACATTAGGTATACCCATAATCATCGCCCGCACGCCACGAATTTCCAGATTACGGTGTGGTAAAAGCGCTTCGCACAGCGTAAGCAATTGGCGAATTTTGTCGGGTGCTTCCTGTGTTACCGGCAATGCTCGAATACCGCGTTCCTGTTCCATCTGTGCGACCCAGCGAGCAGTAATGTCCGGGTCGGCCAAGTCAGCTTTATTTAACAATTTAATGCAGGGCGTATCGCCGCGTAGTTCTGGCACCAGGGGATTTTCACTGGAGAAGGGAATGCGAGCATCCAATACCTCGATGATCACATCCACCAGGGGCATAACTTCCGCAATATCCTTGCGGGCTTTATGCATATGGCCGGGAAACCAGTTAATAATTGACATGCGTGTGCTCTGTTGAGGTTTCTGTTGCGGTATAGAAGGCGCATTTTAACAGTATTTGCGATGGACACCATGCAAGCCTGTTGCAGATACGATGGCAAAAAGAATGTTAGCTGCCAGACGGATAACCGGAGGCGGAGCGGATAAGCTGAATAGGTTGTGGACATCTAACGAACAAAAGAGGCAATAACCATGGATACTACCTTGACCCTTGCTCCCTTGATTTCCCTGATCGCCGGCATTCTGATTCTGTTGATGCCCAAATTGCTGAACTACATTGTTGCGGTCTATCTGATCGTCATCGGCCTTATCGGTATTCTCGGCGATTTAAATCTGTTATAGCAGGAACTCGTGCAGGTACGCGGTAACTGGATGCAGTGCCTGCACGGAGTTTGATGGGGAATGCATTACTCCGGTGCCGATGGGGAGTGAGCAGGTTTTTTCCGGGGCTTGAACATATTGGATGTCATCAGTTGTTCGGCCAGCGGCAAGATGGACATGCGATGACGCATAAACAGACTCGCACCGGCGAACGCCATAGCCCCAAACCTCGCTGGCCCCACATACCATAAGGCGGCCACAGTGGCGACGGTTGCCAAAGGGTGTTTGGTAAGGGTTTTCAGCAGCATACTGCGGGGAAACTCACCTTCAGTGACTTCTTCCTCATAGGCTTCCTGATCATGTTTTAATTTCCAGGAGGCACGGGATATTTCCAGGACACTGCCGATAGTATCGCGCAAGTGTTCCTGATCTTTGACGTGGGTCATAGGGATTCCTTGAGAAACTTAATATCTTCAGCCAGATGATGCTTGGTAACAGCAAAGGCTTCCTCTTTGGCAGGGCGGCTCGCCATATAAATGGCTACCCCGGCAATCACTACATCAACAAGCAAGACACCGGCTACTGCCCATACGCGAAACTCGGTGTGCCAGAAAAAGGCCAGTATGGCCATGTGTGCCATGGCCAACGCGAACAATGCAAATACCGCCCCCACTCCTACCCATATGAGACGACGAATGATCAACGACGTCTCGATCTTTGTTTCAGCTGCCACCAACTTACTGTAAAGCTCAATGCGGTCCAGCAGCACGGCGGCGTTGGCTTTGAGATTGCGAAGTCCTGTAATCATTGTTCTATCCCATAGGGGTAAAAGTGGGAAAAGCCGGGCATTAACGGCGACTGATGAGTGCGCCCAACACCAGGCCGGCCAATGCTGCAATACCGACAGATTGGAAGGGGTGGTCTTTAATCAGCTTCTCGGTGTTATCAACACCTTTATGTGCAGCCACTGACGCATCTTCTGATAAATGATGCAGCTTTTCTTTTGCGACGGTCAATTTCTCAGACATTTGCTGACGAATACCGGCCAGCTCCTGACCTGAAAGTTTCCCCGCGCGGGCTACCAATTCCTGAAGGTCAGCCATGATATTGTTGAACTCGGTTCTTGCTGCCGAGCCCAATTCATCGCCCGCGCTCATGGCTGCATCGACCAGGTTATTAGCAGAGGTTTTGGAACGCTCAGCCAGTTTTTCCGCCGAGCGTGCAGCGCCATTGCCAGTAGGGGAGGTAGTTGTAGTATCTGAAATAGTCATAGCGGCCATCCTTTTTTAGTGAGTTAAACAAAGTATAAAAACAACGTTATTGCGATGTTGTTGCGATGAATCAAAAAGCATTCTGGCGTCGATAAACCAGGGCACCATAACCGGTGCATTACCGGACTTGTGTCGCCCATTCATTCTCGCCATCTCTTCAGCCAGCAAATCAGCTATGAAGATCCGCTCATTTATCACTGATATTCATAACTGATCACATTCTTGCCGTAAGCTCTCTGAACGGACCACTGCCGGTAAACATGCGGGCGATATCGTCGAAATCAATACCATACCGATAAAAATTTGTTTCGCCATGCTTAACCGACGAAACCGATTTTTGCCTTTGGTAAAAAGCTTTACGGCGTGTTTCGTTAGACTCGCTTTTGCTGGAAAG
>DATJLH010000085.1:0-15279 GCA_035490615.1 Cellvibrio sp. | reverse complement strand
GCTTTATGACGTGTTACTTGATTGTGTCTCTGAAAAAATGCGCTTGCATTTGTTAAACGGTGTCGCTGCTTAAGGGGTTGTTTATGGAAAAGATTGATTCATGTGAGGCGCTTTTTCTTGATCTATGGGATTTTTTAGTCTGGTTTGAGAATTTCACTTTTTATACGTCATTGGCATGGATAGCGGTTGGATTTATTGCTGGCGTTCTCGTTTCTCTTTTGTTTGTTGGCGGTAGGGGATCTTCCGGTGATAAAAAAGCTTTCTGATGGACGGTATAAATTGGATTTTTACCCTGCGGGGTCTTCTGGTCCTCGTATTGTTCGTATTAGGGCTTCTCGTAAAGAGTTAAAGGTTTTACAGGCTCAATATGAAATGGACTACCAAGCTGCCCCGGATCGGTTTGAAGTCGATAAGCGTCGCCTTTCCGATTTGGTGCTACTTTGGTATAGGCTGCATGGTCGCACGTTGCGGGATGCTAAATATAGGTTGTCTCGCACCTTGGCGGTTGTTAATGCTCTTGGTGATCCTACTGTAGATAAATTTACCGGATCAGCTTTTTCAGCCTATCGTGAGCGCCGTTTGACTGAGGTTTCTACCTCTACGGTTAACCATGAAACGCGTTATCTTCGTGCGGTGTTTTCTGAGCTTATCCGGCTGGATCAGTATGCAGGTAAAAATCCTTTGGCAAAAATACGCACGTTTGCTGAACGTGAGCGGGAATTGTCTTTTCTCACCCTGGAACAAATTCCGACATTGCTTCACGCATGTGATCAGTCCTCTAATAATCATTGCGGTGCTGTGGTTCGGTTGTGTCTTGCTACGGGTGCCCGTTGGTCTGAGGCGAATGATTTGCCGCCTACAGGGCTTCTCGATGATCGGGTGGTGTTTGCTGCAACTAAGAACGGTCGTGTGCGTGTTGTGCCTGTGAAGCCTGACTTGGTGGATTATCTGCGGTCAGTGGCGTTTCCCACAGGAAAGCGGTTGTTCTCGCCGTGCAAGGGGGCATTTCGCAAGGCGGTGGAGCGTTCGGGCATTGAGTTGCCTGATGGCCAATTGACACACGTGCTGCGGCACACGTTCGCAAGCCACTTCCTGATTAACGGTGGGGATATCCTCACGTTGCAACGTATCCTCGGGCACTCAGATTTGAAGATCACCATGCGGTATGCGCACCTTGCACCTGACTACATGGCCAAGGTCCGGGATCTCTCGCTGATATGACACCCTGTTGACCGCTTTTTGCTTCCATGATGTTGTATCACGGCGTTCACTGGAATGGTTTTTTAATCGCACCGCGCAATGCTTCCGGTTAGCACGGCAATGACGCGATTGAAAAACCATTTCAGTGATAAGCCACGCGACTATCGATGAAGAAAAAGAATCGCTTTTCATTTTTTATATTGCTACCTGTGGTTGCCGGATAGGCAACAAGGGCGCGTGAGCGCGGGCAGTGTGGGCAACAACGCAACACGGTGTTTCAGGTTAAGGCGTTACTCTCGCGTTTTGTCCACACGGCAACGGGTGGCAATCATCTAACACGGGTGTGCACCCAAGCCCTTCGTCCTTCACGCCGGAATCGACTTTCTACTGCTGGGAATGTTGCAGGATAAGATTGTGGGTTCTTAGGGGGATCATCCCCCTAAGCCGTCGGAGACGCCTGTAACGGCGAGTTACGAACAAGCGTGGAGCGTCACTTTTTGGTGTGGCGATAGCGTGCGTTTTGAGAAAGGCTTGGAGTTTTAGATGCTGCGGCTTGAGTGAAAAAGAAAGTCTGGTAAGTTTTTGGTAAGCCAATAAAAAAGGTCAGTAGGCGTTAACCTGCCGACCCTTGTCGTATATGGTAGCTAGAGGCGGACTTGAACCGCCGACCCCGGCATTATGAGTGCCGTGCTCTAACCAGCTGAGCTATCTAGCCATAGCGAGGGCGCGTATTTTGGGGGGCGTTTGGAGGATTGTCAACCCTCGATTTGACCCTCCCAGTAATGTTAAATGCCGCCGGCGCGGCAAGTGCACGCTGATTTTGAGGCAGCCACGATGCCAAGGGCAGCGATGACCTTAGGATAGGGGCTCAGGATGCTGTCACCCATCAAGGCAAAGCCGGCCCTCCCCAACGATTTAAACCCGTCTGTGCATTACGCGGGGGGTACTAACTGGAACTTACCCCCACCCCTCCAGCGATGTATCGCAAGTCCGTAAAAGTGGATGTTCCTGGTGTATCCAGTAGCCGAGAGGTACACTCAATTTATCCACCCTACCGGTGACTTTGACCAATATCCTCAGAACATAGCCAGCAAACCGGTAACAGCTTTTTTAATTATAAAATCCGCTCGTCTCAACCAAAGCATCTGTAAAAGAAAAAATATCATCCAACGACGCGATAGGATGTCGGGTTTCATTTTTCTCTGAGTCGAATATCCCAATATATTTTTGTTTGGTATTGAAGTGCAAGCGACACAAAGGTTTACGATTGTTATCATCCAAAAGGATACCGAAGTAACTTTGAGTATCTCTGGCGACGATTCTTTTAACGTCGACGCTTTTCCGTAGAATAGCTTTTACGATATTAAAACCTTCTATTTCCTCAAACGTCGTTATTACCTTAGATTCTTCAGACGTATCATCAGATGATGATTTCTCCTTGGACTCAGAGAATGTCCTTGTAGTAGCCCCAATGGCAGACTTCAATCGGTCATTAATACTGTCATTCAAAAAAAGTTTAAGCGCCTTGGTAGTTATCTCAAGGAACTGCGCCTTAACCTTCGTGGTTAATGCCCCATCGTAGACCCTGGAAGCAAAAAACCTCACAAACTCCTCCTCAGGGGCAGAAAACTGTTCCGCAAGAATTTTCTTTATTTGATTTAAGTATTTGAGCTCACCTGCGGCACCAACCACGGAGTCGACATCAAATGTGGATTTAGTTAATTTCTTAACTTCGGGAATAATATGTTCATCCAGATTGAGCAAGTCCATTATCAGGAACGGTTTGTCGTCCATCTTATTTGGCGCATCAAGATCTGTGAAAAAATGATACTCGCAACCGTTGGTCAGAATGGCAAGCCTGGCACTGGTAACAGAAAAATATCGAAACAATTGTCCTGAGTGCTTCACGGTTAGGGACTCGCCAAAGCCTTTGCACTCAATGAGCACTTGAATTTGACCGTCCTTAACCAGTGCGTAATCAACTTTTTCACCTTTCTTTATCCCGACATCTGCGGTGAACTCGGGAATCACCTCCGTTGGATCAAAGACGTCATATCCGAGCACATTATGCAAAAAATGGCATAACCAAAGCGTTTTTGGTTGCCTCTTCAGTCAGTAGATTACTCGAAACCAAAGCAACTTTTTTTGATAGTGCTTCTAAACGTTCTGCAAAGTCCATTCCTTAAACCTCTTTCAGTTAATGATTTTATTTCAAAAGAAGTCTAGTACATTCAATGAAAAAAGCGACGTAATATTGAAGCGTACCCCAAGACTTAGCGAGAGCATCTGATTTCACCAGCCCTCTACATCTTGCATCGTAATGAACTTTCATCTGCCATTTTTCACGGTGGCATCATTTATATTTCATCGTTGTTTCTTGTATGAATACAGCAATCATCAATGGTGAATTATTTCGGGTGATCTACATTATTAACGCGCGGTTAATGCCGGATTTAATCTTTACCCGACAAAGCATCAATAACCGACATTAACGAACCCGCAACACCACCCCACCAAAAATCCGTTGGCAGAAAAATCGCTACAGCGGGCTCGTTTACCAAATTTTCTTTTATTATCATAACGTTGACCTATGGGCGGAATGTTCTATGATCATCACACGGCTATAGATAATGAAAAAAATCTTTTCGCTGCTTACGACTGACTTTCTTGTAAATTAAAGCGCCAACTACATCCCTAACGGAACATGGCTGCACCTTATTTCTATGAAAATTAATCCTCAACTTCAACAATCGGTGTTTGGTTGCTGTCGCATTTTTCATAACGCATTTTTTGTTGCGACGTTGATCTGCGGTGTGATGGCGCAATCGTCGCGGGCATCTGACGCGCTCGCTGATTTGTCCCTTGAGCAACTGGCAAGCTTGCGCGTTACGTCTGTTTCAAAAAAACCTAAACCTTGGGCGAATGAACCGGCGTCGGTTTTTGTTATCACCGAGCAGGATATTCGCCGCACCGGTTCCACCACCTTGCCAGAGGCGTTGCGCCTGGCGCCCAACCTGCAAGTAGCGCGGGTGGACGCGCGGAATTACGCGATAACGGCGCGAGGGTTCAACAATCCTTTTGCCAATAAATTGTTGGTATTGATTGATGGACGGAGTGTGTACTCTCCGCTGTTTTCCGGCGTGTACTGGGATGCACAGGATGTTGTACTGGAGGATCTGGATCGCATTGAAGTCATCAGCGGTCCCGGTGGCAGTTTGTGGGGCGCGAATGCCGTTAATGGTGTGGTGAATGTGGTGACGCGCTCTGCGGAAGATACCCAGGGCGAGCTGGTATCCCTGGGCGGCAGCGTCCATGAACAGCAGGCGGCAGTGCGCCATGGCGGTCAGCTGACCAACGAAGGTTTTTATCGCGTCTATGCCAAACACAGCCGTCACGACGACACCGAAAACGCGGCTGGCGCATTGACCTATACCGGCTGGGAGCGAAGCCAGGCGGGTTTTCGTGCAGATTGGGCAGGCTACGATGATCATTTCACGCTGCAAGGCGATGCTTATCGCGGCCGGCTACATCAATCCGGCACCGAGGATATAAAAATTAGTGGGGCGAATATACTCGGCCGTGCCAGCCGCCAATTTGCGCCAGGCTCTCGCTTGACCTTCCAGGCCTATGTCGATCATACGCAGCGCGATCAGCCGAATGCATTTGTACAGCACCTGAATACCATTGATCTGGAGTTGCAGCACGAGTGCCTGATCGGCGAGCGGCAGATGTTTATGTGGGGCGGCGGTTATCGCTACCTGTCGGACCGTATCGACAACGATGTATTTTTTGCTTTCTTGCCCGATGACCTGAATATGCAATGGCGCAATGTGTTTATTCAGGATGAAATTAAAATTACCCGGGACCTGCGCCTGACGCTCGGCGCCAAATGGGAAGACAACCCCTTCACCGGCTGGGAATCCATGCCCAGTGCGCAGTTGGCATGGTCACCCGGCCACAACCAATTGTTATGGGGCAAGGTGTCGCGCGCGGTACGCACACCTTCACGTATTGATCGGGATTATTACAGCCCGGCCAATCCGCCCCTTGTGGACGGCGAGCCCCGGTATGTCATTGCCGGGGGCCCCGGTTTTGTCTCCGAGGTTGCCGATGTGTATGAAGTGGGTTATCGCCAGCAACCTGTGGCACAGGTATCGTGGTCAGTTACGGGGTTTTACAGCGAGTACGACCAGTTGCGCACCCTGGAACTGAACAATACGGCAACCGGTTTTGTGTTTGAAAACCGGGCAGCAGCGGACGCCTATGGACTGGAACTCTGGGGCAGCTGGCAACCGCTGCATCACTGGCGATTACATGCCAGCCTGGTGGCCCAGGAATTTGATGTCTATCTGAAGCCCGGCAGCACCGACATCTCCAACACCACCGCACTGGCCAGTTATGACCCGAATTTTTATTCGTCCCTGCGCTCGTCTTATGATGTCTCGCCGCAGGTAACCCTTGATTCAACGCTGCGCTATGTGGATGAACTCAAAGGCTCACAGGTTCCGGCTTACACTGCGCTGGATGTCCGTGTAGCATGGGAGATCAGTCGCCATCTGGAAATTTCCCTGGTGGGGCAAAATCTTATTGACCGGGCGCATCCCGAGTTCGGCGCATCGCCGCGTCGCAGTGAATATGAACGCGCACTCTATGGCAAATTGATATGGGAGCTGTAAGGCATTGATCATGTTAACGGTGTGCGATCAAACCACCAGTCTCTCATGCAGACGGCGGTGGTTAACCTGCCTCGTCTATCTCGTGGCCTTGATCGTATGCGGATCAATCAGTGCAACACAGGCTGAAAATGTCGCCAACGCCGCCGAAACCCAAATCAAAGCAGCCATGTTGTTCAAGTTCCTTGATTACACCGAATGGCCGGCAACGGCGTTTGCTGAGCCCCAATCGCCCTACCGTATCTGGCTGCTGGATGCGAGCGACGTGGGCAAAGAACTACGCGCTATTGCGCGTGACCGCAACATCAAGGGTCGCGCTATCAGCGTTTTCAAAACCCGTTTTATCGAACGGATCGACAATCCGCACATTGTCTTTGTCGGGCGCGATGCCGAGCACCACTTGCCGCACCTGGCCCGGCTGGCTGAACAACAGGCGTTTCTAATCGTGACGGAAAATTCACAGGGGCTGGTACCCGGCAGCACCATCAATCTTCGTTTGCTGGAGGATCGCGTCGGCTTCGATGTGTCGCTCTCCGGCGCGCACCGCAACAACCTTAAACTCAGTGCCCGGTTGTTATCTGTTGCTTCGACGGTTGAACAGGAGACCTTGCCATGATGCGTATCGCCAAGCGTTCCATATCCAATCGCCTGATGCTGGTGATCATGGCCACGACGCTGACGGCGCTGGTGGCTTATGCGGTGGTGATGCTCGCCTATGACCTCAACACTTACCGCGACAGCATCATCAAGGACCTCACCACCCAGGCCAACATTATTGCGGAAGTCAGTACGCCGGCACTGGAATTCAACGACCCGGTAACCGGTAAGGAAAACCTGGATTTATTGCGCACCCGTCCGATGATTCTGCGTGCGGTGCTCTACACCGACGACGGGGCAATCTTTGCGGAGTATTCAAATGACGGGGAGTTGGCTATTGCAACACCTCAGCGGCCGCAAACCACCAACCAACAAATCATTGATGGCAATCGTATCCACGTGTGGCAACGGATCGTAAAAAATGGTGTGTCACTGGGCGCGGTGTATATTCATGCGCGCTACGAACTGGGTGCGCGCCTGGCGGGTTATGCCATCATCCTCTGTGGCGTGCTGATAGCCAGCCTCGGCCTGGCGTTGCTGGTGGCAACCTGGTTGCGCGGTGCGGTGACCAAACCCATCTTCGCGGTCACCAATGTTGCCCGCCAGGTGATGCAGAGCCGCGATTTTTCCCTGCGCGCCCAAAAATTTACCGAAGATGAAATCGGTGTGCTGGTCGATGCCTTTAACGATATGCTCAGCGAGGTCGAACGCCGGGCCAGGGCGTTGGAAGCCTCCAATCAATCCCTGGAACATGAGATGGGTGAACGGCAGGCCGCCGAAGACGCCTTGCGCCTGGCAGACCGGCGCAAGGACGAATTCCTCGCAACCCTTGCGCACGAATTGCGCAACCCCCTGGCGCCTTTGATCAATGGTTTACATATCCTCCGCGCCAAGGATACCAACCCTGCCATCGCCGCCAACGCGCAATCGGTCATGGAACGCCAGCTCAAACAGATGGTGCGCCTGGTTGACGACCTGCTGGATGTTTCGCGCATCACGACAGGTAAATTAACCATCAGCAAAACGCGTATTGATGTGCAGTCCATCATGCGTGACGCCGTGGAAGCCAGTCGCGGATTTATTGAAAACTGTGGCCATCAACTTAATGTCACCATGCCCGATGAATTGCTGTATATCGATGCCGATCCGATCCGGCTTGCGCAGGTGTTTTCCAACCTGTTGAACAACGCCGCCAAGTACACCAATCGCGGCGGCTTGATCAATTTCACCGGACAGTTGCTGGACGATAAGGTGGTGGTGGAGGTTACCGACAATGGCATCGGTCTGGCACCGGACATGCTCGATAATATTTTCCATATGTTCACCCAGGTCGACCAAACGCTCGAACGCACCCACGCGGGTTTAGGCGTTGGCCTGGCCCTGGCAAAACGCCTGGTCGAACTCCACGGCGGACAACTCGTCGCCCACAGCGGCGGCCCCGGTTTGGGCAGCAGTTTTCGCGTGTATCTCACCTGCGCGTCGGCGCCGGCTGAGCAAGCTGACCAGTCGCCGGGACCGGTTGCGCAAAAACAATCCCTGCGTCGCATTTTGTTGGTGGATGACAATGTGGATTACGTGGCGACCATGGCCACGCTGCTAAGCGCGCTGGGCCACGATGTACGCACAGCACACGAGGGTTCAACGGCACAACATATTGCGCGCAATTTTATGCCGGAGTTTGCGTTCCTTGATATTGGTATGCCGGGTCTGAATGGCTACGATCTGGCGCGACTGCTGCGCCAATTTCCCGAAACCCGTCAATGCGTCCTGGTTGCTGTAACCGGTTGGGGCCAGGAGAAAGACCGCGATTTATCCCGCCGCGCCGGTTTTAATCATCATCTGGTCAAGCCGGTGGAGTTAGCCCAGATACTGGCGATCCTCGAACAAGGCACAGCCCTGGTAACCGATACGGATGATGGGCACCGGCGCACACATCATTCGCATTAGCTGCGCGGTGCTGAAAAAAATCCGGACAAAAATTTTTTATTCATCGCGCGTTTTTTATTTTTATCATGCGCCCTCGCTGCGTTCACGCGCCGCTTTTACGTCGCTGTTTTCTCATTAATACGCACATTCCTTGTGCGCACGCACTCCAGTGGCTCACGGACCTGGCGCACAAAATAAATCATGCGTCAGTTAAGTGTTAGCTTACGCACGGAAGTAAATTCACCCTAAGCGGTAGCTTACACACGGCTGTAAGACAAAAGGCTCACACTAACTTCAAACCTGTGCTGTTACATCGATAGAAACGACGGCGGACGACACGAAGAGTGGTAACTCTTTCACATTGTGCTTCCGCAATTGGTGTAAACCGGCACCCCTTTTCTCAAGCACTCCCGAAGCGGCCTTTCTTTTGCATAGGTATTGCTACGCAAGCTTCGTCGTTATACGGGGAAAGGCCATTAACGCCACAAAGGAAAACCCATGAAGGAATTTTTTCGAACAGTAGTATGGGGCGTCCTGATCTGCATGGCAGTTGCCAACGCCCACGCGCAAAACCGTTACCTGATGGGACCGGGCGATGAAATTCGCCTGACCGTCTACAACCAGCCTGATCTCACCACCGAGGGACAAATCAGTGGTGATGGCACCATGGAAATTCCGCTGCTGGGCAGCGTGCAACTCGCCGGCCGCAGCAGTGCCGACGCCGCACGGATGATCGCCGATCATTATGTGCGCGGCGACTTTTTACAGGATGCCCACGTCAATATCCTGATCACCAAATACCGCAGCCAGTCCGTGGCGATTCTGGGCAAGGTTAATAATCCCGGCAAACTGGTATTGGAAGGCCCCACATCACTGACCGACGCCCTGGCCTTTGCCGGTGGCGTTGCCGAAACCGGCAGCGAACACCTGATCCTGATCCGCACCGACAAAAACGGTAAGCAGGAGCGTTATGAATATGACCTGCAACAACTGCTGAACCACGAAGCAGAAGACCAGCCGGTGGTGTGGATGAAAAACGGCGACACGATTTACGTCCCGGTGGCTGGCCGCTTTTACCTGAGTGGCGAGGTGCGCTCGCCGGGCATGTACCCGCTTGATCGCAAACTTAACGTGATGCAAGCCCTGGGTGTTGGCGGCGGCCCAACCGCGCGCGCCAATGCCAAAGCGGTCAAGTTGTATCGCCGGCAGCCCGATGGTTCTACCAAAGAGCTGCGGGCTCAACCCGACCAGCCGGTAATGGACGGCGATGTGTTGGTTATTCAGGAAAGCCTTTTTTAGGGAGTCAGCAGTATGAACCTGGCGGCACTTTTACGAATCTTGCGCGCGCGATGGTTGACCATCGCCGGTATGACCCTGATCGCGGTGGTGGTGGCCGGTATTGTTACCTTCCAGACACCCAAGTCCTATACGGCGTCCACCGAGCTGATCATCGATGGCAAAGGGCAGGACCCCATCAGCGGAGAAGCCCTGCCGGCACGGATGCTGTCCGGCTATATTGCTACCCAGGCCGATATCATCCGCAGCCGCAATGTGGCCAACAAGGTGATCGACCAGCTCAACCTGATCGAAGAGCCGGCCCTGCAACCGGAATTTCGCGCCGCCAGTACCGAGCCCCTGCCCTCGCGCGGCTGGCTGCTCTATTACCTCAAGACCGGGCTGTCCGTTACCCCTCAGCGCGACAGCAGTGTGCTGAGCATTTCCTTCAAAGCGCGCAACCCGGAACTCGCAGCGCGCATTGCCGATGCCTTTGCCCAGGCTTACATCCAGACCAACCTGGAGCTGCGCATTGAGCCGGCCAAACAAATCACCCAATGGTACGACCTGCAACTGGAAGCCCTGCGGGAAAACCTGGTGGATCGGCAGAATGCACTGGCCGCCTATCAGGAAGAACACAACATCATTGCTACCAGTGATCGCCTGGATCTGGAGAGCGCCAAGCTCGCAGAACTTTCTTCCATGTTGCTGGTGGTGCAAGGCCAGCGGCTCGATGAGCAAAGCCGCAGCAAACAGCTGGATGGCAGTAAACCCGGTGCCCTGCCGGAACATGTGCTGACCAACCCCCAGGTACAAAAGATCTCGGACGAGCTGTCCCAGGCTCAGGCGCATCTGGCCGAGGTGGGTTCCCAGGTCGGCAGTAATCACCCCCTGTATCGCCAGGCCCAACGTGAAGTCGAGGCCCTGCAAATCCAACTGCAGCGCACCCTCAAACTGGTGGGAGGCAGTCTGCGCTCGTCGGTGGAGTTGTCCCAAAGCCGCGAGGAGCAATTGAAGGCCGAGGTCGCCGCGCAAAAAGAACATGTGCTGCAACTGAACCGCAACCGCAACCAACTCACCCTGCTGCGTCAGGAAGCCGATAACGCCCAGGCCGCCTACGACGCTGCCCTGGCGCGCGCCTCACAAACCAAGCTGGAGAGCCGCATTGCCTTGACCGATGTGGCCATCCTCAATACCGCCGCCGTGCCCAGCAAACCCACCGAACCCAAGCCGGCCCTCAACCTGGTGATTGCCACCATGCTCGGCCTGTTACTCGGCACAGCCGTCGCCCTGTGCTGGGAGTGGATTGACCGGCGGGTCCGCAGCGGTGAAGAACTGGAAGCCAGCCTGGGCATACCTGTGCTGGCTTACATACCTCTGGAACGGAATTGGCCCAAAAGGGAGATCAAGCGATGAACAACCTGGCACAGGCTACCGCTGAAGACCTGCAAGTACCCAGTACCCGCGTCAAGATGGGCCATATGCTGGTGGATAACGGCAAGATCACCGCCGCCGATCTCAAGGCCATCATCGCCTTGCAGAATGAGCGAGGCATTCGCTTCGGCGAGGCGGCCTTGCTTCTGGGGCTGGTCAGCCCGGCAGATATCCGCTCCGTGCTTGCCCGGCAATTTGCCTATACCTCGGTACCCGATGCCGCCAGCCGGCTCGCGCCGTCGCTGACGGCGGTGTTCAGGCCGGACAGCAGCGAGGTGGAGGCCCTGCGCAGTCTGCGCAGTGAACTCATGCTGCGCTACTTCAACACCGCACCGAACCTCAGCCTGGCGGTGGTGGGTGCAGACGAGGCCGACACCATCGCCCGTACCACCGCTAACCTGGCCATTGTCTTTTCCCAGCTCGGGCTGCGCACATTGCTGATCGACAGCAACCTGCGCGAGCCGCAGCTGTACAAATTATTCGGGATCGACAGCCGCCAGCCGGGCTTGTCTGACCTGATCGCCGACCGCGCGCGCATCCAGCCCCTGCCGGTCACCACCCTGCAATCTCTCTGGTTATTGCCCGCCGGTACCCAGGCGCCCAATCCCCAGGAACTGCTGTCGGGCAGGAACTACCGGGACTATGTGGGGGAACTGGCCAACCGGTTCGATGTGACCCTGATCAGCACTCCGCCCATGGCGCGCAACCGCGACGCCCAGTTAGTGGCAGCCCATGCCGGCGCGGCCTTGCTGATTGCCCGGCAACACAACTCGCGGGTGAAAGATCTGGAAAACCTCTGCGCCAGTTTGTGGGGTGTCGGCGTGCGTCTGGTGGGTGTGGCCCTGGGGCAATAGGCCCATTACGGTAGAGGTCAAGATGGGATTTGCACGCTATCAATCAGCGCCCGGGTTACTGGCTTCGTCGCCGGCCCTGGACGGTTCACCCATGAAGGACGCGAGCGCCGAGCAGGTGTTCGAGCGGCGTCTGGTATTGGGCATTCTGGTGGCCGCCGTGTCCTACCAGGCCTTGCTGTGCCTGATCAACACCCAGGTGTTTTCTGTCTCGCGCGCCATGGTCGGCCTGGCTGAAGCCGTGATCCTGGCGGCCTGTTTGCCGATCCTGATGCGCCGCCTGCTGCCCGGTGTCATTGTCATCCTGGCCCTGATGGGCGCCCTGCTCTGCCTGCTGACCCTGCTGAGCGGCGAGATTGAAATCAAAGCCTTCCGCGACTTATTGATCCCGCTGGCCTTCTTCTGGCTCGGCTGCAACATCGGCCGCCCTGAGCTGGCCGACCGCGCCCTGGCCTATGCATTCAGCGTGGTCCTGGCGATGGGCCTGTTCGAATTTTTCCTGCTCGATCTCTATACCCAGTTTTTCAACATCTTCGGTTACTACGTGAATATCGGGAATTTGCAGGTCATCACCGAATATGTACGCGACAGTAAATTGCAGATGAACGGCATCCGCCCCGAAGGCATCGGCCGCACCTTATTGCCCGGTTTGCTGGGTAGTCATCGGGTGTCTTCGGTGTTCCTCGAACCCGTCTCCTTGGGCAACTTCGCGGCGATTACTGCCGCCTGGGGCCTGAGCCGCGATAAAGCCGAGTGGCGCAAGGGTATTTTCTTTTTTGGTGCCGCGATCGTGTTGATGGTGCTGGCGGATTCGCGCTTCGCGCTAATGTCCGTGTCCCTGATGGTGGCCATACGGCTGGTGCTCAGCGGTAAAGGCTTGTACCTCGCCATACTCGCGCCCTTCGGTGCCATCGCTATCGTGATGGCGGCTGGCGCTATGATCGATGAACGTATCGGCGACACCTTCCTCGGCCGCCTGGCCATCAGCGGCTGGGCGCTGGCGGAGTTTGATGTGGCAACCCTCCTGGGCGCCGGGCCGGGTGAAAACTTTGCCGATATGGGCTATGCCTACGTGCTCTCCACCTTCAGCTTGCCATTGTGCCTGCTGCTCTGGTTCAGCCTGTGGCTGCTCAATATTCCCGATGAACGCGGGCAGCGCTTTCGCGCCTTTGTGTCGGTTTATATCGCGCTGATCCTGTGCGTCAGCGGCACTTCATTATTTGCCTTCAAGACAGCGGCGATGCTGTGGTTCCTGGTGGGCTGCACCCTGCGCAACCCGGCGCCGGAAAGCCCCTCATCCCAGCCGCTAATCAACCGCGTCAATCAATTCCGTGAGCAGGCCACCCAGGCGCCTCACTCATCAGCCACCCGGAGGAAGGATGTCTATTAACGTCACCCATATTGTTCGCCAGTATTTGCCGTCCATCGGCGGCATGGAAGAAGTGGTGCGTAACATTGCCATGCATCAGGCGCGCTCGGGTCAGCAGAGTACCCGGATCATTACCCTCGACCGGCTGTTCCGCAACACCAGCCAGCGGCTGCCCCAGCGCGAGGAGATCGGCGGCGTGGAAGTGGTGCGCCTGCCTTACTACGGCTCCAGTCGCTATCCGCTGTGTCCCAGTATCCTCGGGCAACTGGGTTCCACGGATGTGGTGCATGTCCACGGTGTGGATTTCTTCTACGACTTTCTGGCGGTCACCAAATGGTGGCATCGTCGCCCGCTGGTGCTGTCCACCCACGGTGGCTTCTTTCATACCAACTTTGCCTCCCGCGCCAAGCGGGCTTACTTTGAAACCATCACCCGCTTGTCGGCCAAGGCCTACAGCAAGGTGGTGGCCACCAGCGCTAATGACGGCCACCTGTTCAGCCGCATCATGAGCGAGCCGAAATTGAAGGTGATTGAGAACGGCGTGGACGTGGACAAATACCGCGACCAGGCCGCCCCGAGCCTGCAGCCGACCCTGATGTATTTCGGGCGCTGGTCCTCGAACAAGGGCCTGCTGGAGTCACTGAAACTGATCGCCAGGCTCAAGGCGCGGGACCCCCGCTGGCAGTTGATCATCGCCGGGCGCGAATACGACCACAGCCTGGCCGAGCTGCAAGCGCGGGCGGCTGAACTGGGGGTTAGCCAGCAGGTGCAACTGGTGGCCAATCCGAGCGATGAGGACATCCGCCGCCTGCTCCAGCAAGCCAGCTACTTTCTTTGCCTGTCGCGCCATGAGGGCTTCGGGATTGCACCTATCGAAGGGATGAGCGCGGGCCTGACACCGGTGCTAAGTGATATTCCTCCCTTTCAGCGCTTGGCTAAGCGCTCTGGCCTGGGCTTCACTATCAATACCGACAACACATCGTTGGATACCGCCATAGACAGTCTCCTGCAACTCCATGCGGAGGGGCAGGATGCTTATCTTGCGCGGCGGCGCATTGCCATGTCCTTCTCGCGGCAATACGCCTGGCCCAGAGTAGCCGAGCGCTACCTGGAGTTATACGACAAGTTAGGAGGTCGACCGACATGAAATCCCTTATCCACCTTGCTCTCTCCCTGCCGCTGCTCGTACTGCTCACGGTATCTGCAGCCCATGCCACCACCTGCCTGAGTGCCGCGCGCCTCACCGGCGTGAATATTGCCGGCGCTGAATTCAATTCGAAGCGGTTGCCGGGGGTGATCTTCAAGGATTACACCTACCCCAAGGACTCGGAACTCGCCTATATCGCCGCCCAGGGCGCTAATGTTATTCGCCTGCCGTTTCGCTGGGAGCGCTTGCAGCCGGAGGCCAACAAGCCGCTCAATGAGGATGAACTGAAGCGCCTGAAGAGTACGGTTAACAAGGCCGCGGCCCAGAGGCTCTGTGTCATCCTGGATGTCCACAACTACGCGGAGTATTACGGCGAGTCCTTTGAAGAAAAACCCGCATTGGAAGATGCGTTTGTCGATTTATGGAAACGTATCGCCGCAGAGTTTACCGACCCGAACCAAACTATCTTCGGGCTGATGAATGAACCGGCACATATGCCCGTCAAGCAATGGGCCGACCTGGCCAAGCGCACCGTAAAAGCCTTGCGCGACGCCGACGCGCCCAACCGCATCTTTGTCGGCGGGGGTAGTTGGAGCGGCTTGCACGACTGGTTCAAACCCAAGGGCGACACCACCAACGCTGCAGAATTTGCCGACCTGAAAGATCCGCTCAAACGCACCACCCTGGAGGTGCACCAGTACGCCGACGAGTGGTACTCCGGCACCAAGACCGATTGTCATCCACCAGACCATTTTGATCCCAAGTTTGAGCGCATCAGCGCTTGGGCGGCAGAACATAACCAACAAC
>DATJLH010000084.1:0-8574 GCA_035490615.1 Cellvibrio sp. | reverse complement strand
GTCGGATCGCATGCCGGACTATCGCACAGAAATCCTGGGGCTGGTGAAAGCCCAGCAGGTTAAAAATGCGGTGATCGTTCCCAATGGGGCCAAAGGTGGGTTTGTCTGCAAACAAATGCCGGCTGGCGCCAGCCGCGATGTCATCCAACAGGAAGGCATTACCTGCTACAAGATGTTTATTCGCGGCTTGCTGGACATTACCGATAACCTGCGCGGTGGAGAGATTATCAAGCCGGATAACGTATTGTGTTTTGACCAGGATGATCCATACCTGGTGGTGGCGGCAGATAAGGGAACGGCAAGCTTTTCTGATATCGCAAACAGCATTTCTGCCGAATACGATTTCTGGTTGGGTGATGCGTTTGCATCCGGTGGCAGCCAGGGATACGACCACAAAGCCATGGGCATTACCGCGCGGGGTGCCTGGATTTCGGTGCAGCGTCATTTCAAGGAAAAAGGTATCAATATCCAGGAGCAGGATTTTACCGTTGTCGGTATCGGCGATATGGCGGGTGATGTATTTGGTAATGGCATGCTGCTGTCACCGCATAGTCGTTTGCTGGCCGCATTTAATCATCAGCACATTTTTATCGATCCCGCCCCCGATGCAAAACGCAGCTTCCGTGAACGTGAACGGTTATTTACCTTGCCGCGCTCCACCTGGATGGATTACGACAAGGAACTGATCAGTAAGGGCGGTGGTGTCTTTGCTCGCGATCTCAAATCCATCGCCATTACGCCGCAGATGAAAACGGCGTTCGCCATTGATGATGACAAGCTTACACCGAATGAATTGATTCACGCCTTGCTGAAGGCGCCGGTGGATTTACTCTGGAACGGCGGTATTGGTACCTATGTAAAATCCTCTGGCGAAAGTCACGCCGAGGTGGGCGATAAAGCCAATGACAGTGTACGGGTAAACGGTAGCGAATTGCGCTGCAAGGTGGTCGGCGAGGGCGGTAACCTTGGCATGACCCAGCTGGGGCGCGTGGAGTACTGTCTCAACGGCGGGGCCTGCAATACCGATTTTATTGACAACGCTGGCGGTGTGGATTGTTCGGACCATGAGGTGAATATCAAAATCCTGTTGGACGATGTGGTTGCCAAGGGAGATCTCACGCAAAAACAACGCAACCAATTGCTGATGGATATGACCGAAAATGTGGCGCAACTGGTGTTACACAATAATTATCGACAAACCCAGGCTATCAGTATTGCCCAGGCGGATGCGCTAAAACGCGGCGCGGAATATCGGCGTTTTATGACCAAACTGCAAGCCGCCGGCCGGCTTGATCGCGCACTGGAATTCCTGCCCGATGATGAAAGCCTCATCGAGCGGCAGTCTCATGGCAAAGGTTTGACGCGCCCGGAGTTGGCGATTCTGATTTCATACGCGAAGGCGACGCTCAAGGAGGATCTGGCGGAGACGGATATTGCTGATGATCCATACATCGCCGGTTTTATTGAGGGGGCATTTCCGCAAAAAATTACCCAGGATTTCAAGGAGCCTTTGTATCGCCATCGCTTACGCCGTGAAATTATCGCGACCCAGATCGCTAACGACATTGTGAATAATATGGGCATCAGTTTTGCGCAGCGCTTGATGGAATCTACCGGCGCTCACGTCGGCGAACTGGCGGCGGCTTATATTACCGCGCGCAATATTTTCCAATTGGATACCTATTGGCGAGAACTGGAGCAACTGGATTACCGGGTGCCGGCGGCACTGCAAATTGAATTGATGACCAAGATGATGCGCCGCGTTCGTCGCGCCACCCGTTGGTTTTTGCGCAATCGCCGGGATCAACTCGACCCCGGCAAGGAGGTGGAGATCTTTTCGCACGGCGTGCAGGAGATTGCCAGCCATTTACCGCAATTGTTGCGTGGGCAATCCCAGCAGGACTGGCAAGCACGTTGCGCGTACTTGCAAGAGCAAGGTTTGCCGGAAGCTCTCGCCAGGCGCGCGGCAATGCCGGGGTATTTATTTTCCGGCCTCAGTGTCGTCGATGCCGCACAGACAAACGGCACCGGTTTGTTGGCCGTGGCTGATTTATACGCGACCCTGGGTGAGTATCTGGATTTACCCTGGTTTGCCGAGCAATTATCGGACGTTAAGGTAGAAAATTATTGGCAAGCCATGGCACGGGAAAGTTTTATGGATGATCTTGAAACTCAATTGCGCACGCTGGCGACGCATTTAATTCCTGAAATTACCGATGCGGATGCCGTTGATGCGGTCGTGTCCACCTGGGGTGAGCAAAACGATGCGCACGTCAAACGGTGGACAGCGATGATCAATGAACTGCAATCGGGCAGCCACGCCGATTTTGCTGTTTTCTCAGTCGCATTACGTGAGCTGCGTGATCTGGTTACCCCCTGAGGGCCCGCTTGCAGTGCGCTCAGGGTTCACGGCGTTGCTTCCTGATTAACCTGTAAGGTGAAGTCACCCAACTGCAGATGTTTCCAGCGTGGCGTTACGGTTTTGACGGCTTGTTGCTGCAAGGCTTCAATCAATTCTTTTGCGTTATATTCCTGCTTGTCCAGTCGGCTAAGGTTGAGTTTTTCCCACACATCTCCCCGCTGGGTGAATAGCGCAACATGAGGGAAGTGTTCTGTTATATCCACCAGCACATAATCGTTGTTGCCGTCTTCATCCAGATCAACTGACATCAAGTAATAATCTTTTACGTTGCGTAAACGCCAGGGATTGTTGGTCAAATCGGCATAGATGGCATCGGCCAGTGCGCTGGGGATAGTGTGTTCGGGAAGAACGCGAATGGCTTTGAACAGTTGGTCTTTATCAATCGGGCTTGTCTTGTTTGTGGGATCGCGGTAGAGGCTGTCGATGGCAATAGCAATGGCAGGATGGCTCTCATTAACATCCTGCTTGAGTTGTTGCAGGGCATCGTAGCCCGGTCTCATTAATTCGCGACGGAAGTAATGAATGTCGAAATCTTCGGGTTTCACCTTGCCGGATTCCAGTTGCGCCAGCTGGCTGTTGACGGATATCTTGCGAAAATCCATCAGTGGTGAATTGATCAGGATCATGGTGCACAATAATAAAATCCCCATGCGCACATTGACCCAACTTAATCGATGCAGCCAGGCATCGCGTTGCTTGATGATGCCCCACAGATAACCCAGGGAAAACAGCGCGAGAAAGCCCCAGACCAGAAAGCCCCAACAGCGGTCGACTGTCCATCCATATTGTTGTACGCGCAAGCTCAAACCATAAAATGCAATAGCGCTATAGATTGGTTGCAGGGCAACACCGATATAAATAAAACGGTGAATAATCAGCGGGTAAGGCCGGGTGTCAGGATCATCCTGATAAACGGCATTGAGGAAAAATAACATCAAGGCCTGCATACACAAAATCAACGCGCTGCCGCTGTTGGTTTCCCATAAAGGCTCGAGGCCGGTGAAGGGTAAGGTGATCAAAAACAGGATGGAAACCAGTGTCAGGATAACCAGCAAAAATTTCATCAGGGCTTGCTGGATACGTGTGATGGTATCGATAACCTTGTACTGGCTGCGGAAGATAATCACGCCGAAACCATGGGCTAATGACAATGCCGGGTAATAAAACCAGGGTTCTTTGAACAAGTCATCAAAGAAGTCAATCTTGATCACCTTAAACAATTCTGCCCACAGGTTGAGGATGCCCCACACGCACAGCATAAATAGCAGCGCAAGACCAACGGTTAAGAAATTCCGCCAGGAAAACCGAAACAGGTCTGCATAGTTAAAGGGATTTCCGGTGGCGCGTTGTTGGGCATACATCAGGAGTTTGAAACTGGCGATGCCCAGTGTAAAAACATAAGCCACCAGAGAGCCGGTAAAGCGCAGGTGTTCCAAAGGAATCACCTGGCTACCCATGTAATAGCCGGTGAGGCCGCACAGCAGTGTGAAGGGGGCAACCCAGCGAAGCAGGGTTCGCCCGTTGTCCGGCGTTAAGGATAACAGCAGCATCCAGGGGCCAATAACGACCATACTATAAAAGCAGAACAGCCATTGGGGATGCTGGTAAGGCCAGAAGGAAAACTCGATGGCCTGGTGCAAGATAAGTAACAGCAGGCCTTGCATGAGGGCAATGGCCAGCAATAATTTTCGCGGCAGGTTTATTTCCATAATATGATGTGTCCCGTCATTGATCTGATGTGCCTTATCCTACTGAAAACTGAACTGGTAGAGGCAACTTTTTAACAGGTGTTTATGGCTGTGCGCGATCTTATCGTCAACCTCATGATTTCCCCGGATGAATATCAGCGCTTGTACCAGGGCGCGGTGCGGGATGTTCTGGCGACCAGTGTGGATGGTCGACGGGTGCGCTTTCCCGCCATGATCCTGCGGCCGTTTGTGACGCATGTGGGAATTCGCGGGCGTTTTCGCATTCTGTTTGATGAAAACCACCGCTTCCAGGGCATTGAAAAAATCGACTAGGGCGGGTGAATCCAGTATCCTTGCGCGCAGTTTTCACCCCTTCCAATAGCCTGTAAAGACGCCTATGTACTCAACGCTCAGAAACCTCCTGTTCCGCCTTGATCCCGAAGTTTCCCATGAATTCAGCCTCGATATGCTGGGTGCCGCGGAGCGCCTGAAGTTGCTGGAGTTGTTTATCTCTGCCCCCGCGTATAACCCGGTTGAGGTGATGGGATTACGCTTCCCCAATTCGGTCGGCCTGGCGGCGGGACTCGACAAAAATGGGGATTATTTCAATGCCCTGGGCGCACTGGGGTTTGGGTTTGTCGAGATCGGCACCGTGACTCCACGCCCACAGCCGGGTAATCCCCAGCCGCGCCTGTTCCGCATTCCCGAGCGGGAGGCGATCATCAACCGGATGGGGTTCAACAACAAAGGCGTAGACCATCTGGTTGACCAGGTACGCAAGCGTCGCTACCAGGGCATCCTGGGGATTAACATCGGCAAGAACGCTACCACCCCGGTCGAAAATGCAGCGGATGATTACCTGATCGGGATGCGCAAAGTCTATGCCCATGCGGATTACATCACCGTCAATGTGTCTTCTCCCAACACCCCCGGCCTACGGGATCTGCAATTCGGTGACAGCCTCAATCGCTTGTTGGAGACCCTGAAAAAAGAACAGCTGGCGTTGCAGCAAGCCCATCAACGGTATGTCCCGGTTGCGGTGAAGATTGCGCCGGATATGGATGATATCGCTATTGCCCAGGTTGCTGCTGCCCTGACCGAACAGGGAATGGACGGGGTGATTGCGACCAACACCACCATTGGCCGCGAAGGCGTGGAAGGATGTCCCAACAGTGAAGAAGCCGGTGGCCTGAGTGGCTTGCCCGTGCGCGACAAGAGCACGCGGGTGATTGCCGGCCTGCACAGCCATGTAGGCGGCAAGTTGCCGATCATCGGCGTGGGGGGTATCTCTGATGGGCCCAGCGCGGTGGAAAAAATCAAGGCAGGCGCCAGCCTGGTGCAGATATACAGCGGGTTTATTTACCGTGGCCCGGCGGTGATTACCGACGTTGCCAACGCCATTGCGCAGATGGAAAAGTAAGGGGATTTACAGTCGGCAATCCTGTTGTTTATTCCGCTGATTTTATTGAGCTGAAAAAAATGAAGCCCGCGAGTAGCGGGCGTTTGGTCATGACCGAAGTCATGGCAGGATTGCCCGAATAGCCGTCGGGCGCGGTTGGGATTGTGTCAGTATCTGATCAAGTACTCATAGGAAGTTGTTGGATATTGCTCAGCTTTTGCACCTGAGCCATGCGATTCAAACCGTCCCATTGGTCAATGCGCGATTCGCGCCATCCATTTAACCATTGCTGTCGAGCGGTACCGCTGTCGTGTGGACACAAACTCCTTGAACGACCTTCAATACCAGCTTTATACCCTTTACTGAATGCGCGTTCTGTTTGGTCACGTTTTTGACGTTTCATCAGTTATAGCACCTCTATGTAACGGTTGTTGCGGTGGTTAGTTTTTGTTTCGCTTGTTGATGCTTCTTACCTTGTATTGCAGATGTTGGAAGTGTCCATCCGTTTTTCAACTCTCCATGGCTAGAATGTTGAATGCACGTTTGGAACGAGGAGTTACAATCACCATGACGTTATACGTCGTACACCCATGCCGTGGCGCTGATGACTGTATCCGGTTGACCTCAACCGGTTGTCATAAGTTCACGGCGGAGGGTCAGTACACCAAAAAAACTCGCGAGTTTGAACGATTTTATTTTTATAGCCAGCGGGCTCTATAGTACATAAAGCTCTAGCAAGTCGATTTGACAAATCGTGAACCCGCATGAGCACTGGGCTGCAAGCTGATGGCGCATATCTAGGCGCAACACATAGGATAACGCATGATCGAACATCAATTTTTTGCCACCTGTCCCAAGGGCATAGAAAACCTCCTGTTTAACGAATTAGCTGACCTGGGCGCGGCTGAATTGCGCGAGACTATCGCCGGCGTTTACTTTCATGCGTCACAGGAAACTGCTTATCGCATCTGTTTGTGGAGCCGCCTGGCCAATAAAATTTTGCTGCCCTTGGCCAACTTCAGCGTGACCAGCCAGGAAGACCTGTATCACGGCGTGCGCGAATTGCCCTGGCAGGAGCATCTAAATCCGACCGGCTCATTGCTGGTGGATTTTACCGGGACCAATGATGCTATTCGCAATACCCAATTCGGCGCGGTAAAAGTGAAAGATGCTATCGTCGACTGCTTGCGGGATTTCAGCGGCGAGCGTCCGTCGGTGGCAAAACGTGATCCGGATTTGCGCGTGAACGCGCGGCTCGCAAAAGATAAAGTCGTGATCAGTATTGATTTGTCGGGCGAAAGTTTGCATCGACGCGGTTATCGGATCAAGCAGGGCAATGCGCCGTTAAAAGAAAATCTTGCCGCTGGTATTTTGTTGCGCGCCGGTTGGCCTGCGGTGGCGGCAGAAGGCGGTGCCTTGCTCGATCCCATGTGTGGTTCAGGCACGTTGTTAATTGAAGCGGCAATGATGGCCGCTGATATCGCACCGGGTTTGGGCCGCGCCAGTTTTGGTTTTGAACGCTGGTTGAATCACCGCAATGATATGTGGTTGAGCTTGCGCGAAGAAGCCTTTGAACGTCGACGCGTTGGCCTGGCAAAAAATTTACCGGAAATTCGCGGTTATGATGCCGATCTTAAAGTGATTCGCGCCGCCGAAGAAAATATTGTCAGTGCAGAACTGGATCACTGGTTGCGCGTGAGTCGCAAGGAGCTGGCGGAGTTTAAAAAGCCGACCCATGCACCTATGGATTATGGTCTGGTCATATGTAATCCACCTTACGGTGAGCGTCTGGGAGAAATTGAATCCCTGAAACTCTTGTACGCCCACCTGGGTGAGCGGTTGCGCAATGAATTTCAGGGGTGGCGGGCCGCCATCTTTACCGGCAATCCGGATTTGGGTAAGCAAATGGGATTGCGCGCCGAGAAAAAATACAAACTCTTTAACGGAACCATCGCCAGCGAAGTTTTACTATTTAATATTGATCGCGAGGCTTTCGTGCAAAGCCGTGTGGAGCAGGACGGGCGTTTCAGCAAGGATGACCGCGAACGGCAAATGGCTGAGGAGAAGGTCAAGGTCGAGGATAAAGCAGCGCAAGCGGCTGCCTTGACTAACGGTGCGCAGATGCTGGCCAATCGCCTGCAAAAAAACCTGAAACAGCTGGATAAATGGGCGCGCAAAAACCATATCAGCTGTTATCGCTTGTACGATGCCGATATGCCGGAATACGCAGCGGCCATTGATATTTATCGCGGTGTCCCGCAAGACGGGCGCAATGAGCAGATCTACGTGCATGTGCAGGAATACGCTGCGCCGAAATCTGTTGATGAAGACCGGGCGGCCCAACGTTTTGCAGAGATCGAAATGGCCGTGCCCTTTGCGCTGGATGTGCCGATCAAAAATATCAGTTACAAGCAGCGCCGCCGCAACAAAGGCAGTGCCCAATATGAAAAGCTCAGTGATCGTCCGACCGGTGATTTGATCACGGTTGTTGAGGGGCAATCGCGCCTGCATATTAATTTGTGGCAATACCTGGACTCGGGATTGTTTCTCGATCATCGCCCGGTGCGTGACCGTATTGCACAAATCGTAAAAGACAAACGTTTTCTTAATTTATTCTGTTATACCGCAACCGCCAGCGTGCGTGCGGCTATGGCGGGTGCGCGTTTTACCGTCAGTGTGGATATGTCCAACACCTATCTGAACTGGGCGCGTAAAAATTTCGCGCTGAACGGTTTAAGCGAGTCGCGCAATCGGCTGGAGCAGGCAGATTGTTTAAAGTGGCTCGAGGAAAACACCCAGCAGTTTGATGTGATCCTGCTAGATCCGCCGAGCTTTTCCAATTCCAAGCGCATGGAAGATGTGCTGGATATCCAGGCTGATCACGTGACCATGATTCATCATGCCATGCGCGCACTCGCGGAAGATGGCACCTTAATATTTTCGAACAATTTGCGCAGCTTCAAATTGGATTATGACGCGCTGAAGGATTACACCATCCAGGATATCAGTGCGCAGACGATTGATCAGGATTTTCAGCGCAATGCAAAGATTCATCAATGCTGGTT
>DATJLH010000083.1:0-9787 GCA_035490615.1 Cellvibrio sp. | reverse complement strand
AATGATGGCATTCCCCTGAAAAAAATGGCCGAGGAATTGCGCGCGGCGGGTATTGCGTTCACCTGCGCGCAACGCGCCTACGATGGTATGGCTTACCCTGCTGTTTGTGGCGGTGCAACCGGTGAGATCAATGTGTTCCGCATTTATGCAACGGATTTACCACTGGCGCGGCGCCTGGGTTACGCGCCGGTTTCCACACTGCCGGAATACCAGGATCGCCCCTGCGGTGAAGCGAAAGTATTTAAATACGATGGCTCCACCCAGTGCAACAACGACGGCATTCCCGTGAAGGTCATGGCACAGGAACTGGTCAGCGGTGGTGTGGATGTGATCTGCGCGCAAAAAGCCAGCGACGGTATGATGTATCCCGCTGTATGCGGTGGTGGCACGGGTGCAATCAATGTGTATCTGATTCACCAGGAAAACGTGCCGGACGCCGAAGCCCTGGGCTTCAGCTCGGTGAATGAATTACCGCAATATCAGGACACGCCGTGTCAGTAAGCGCAGTGCATACTTGACCCAATACCCGTAGGTCGGATTAGCGCAGCGTAATCCGACAAAATGCCTTGTATAAAAACTGTATCGCAATGATCAGGAACAGTGTCGGATTACGCTACGCTAATCCGACCTACGGGCTTTTTATTCAATGCGTTTAAAGACGGAGTAGAGATAACCATCCGCATCACCCAGGCCCAGTTGGGTGATGGGATAATCGCCTTCCTGAATCAGGGTGTCGCCATCAATCGTGATCTTGAAACGGATCGATTCCCCTTCGTAGTTGGGGTAGTTCATGTACTCAATATGCTCTGTCAAATAACCATCAGCAAAGGTATAACGGCCGCCGCCGCCACCGAAGTTTTCAAACGCAATCACTTTTTCCTCGGGTGTTAATTGATAGGACGTAAAACGCGGGCGCTTGTCGCCGTGGCTCACAAAGGCAAAGTGGGTGTCGTTAAACAGCTTCATCATCTTGTGTGTGCCGGGGTTAAAGGTGGGGATGGTTTTGCCGTTGATCCGGATTTCTTCATGCATTAATTGCCAGGAGCCCACCAGGGATTGCGCCGGCGATGCCTTGGTGGCGATGGAGTGATGGTTGTGTGTCGTACAGGCGGAAACAAAAAGTAAGACCGAACATAAGCCGAGGGTGTTGAGTAATTTCATTGTATAAATTCCTTATGGATATTGTTGTGGTGTACACGGCGATGCGTGTGGCGGCAATGGTAGAGAGCGGGTCAGCCAGCAACAAGGAGATTAAATATTCTTTGCACAACGAGGTGGAGCTGATGGTGTCGGATTACGCCTGCGGCTAATCCGACCTACGGGTGTGGCTGAGTCAATCCGGGTGCAGTAGGTCGGATTAGCGTAGCGTAATCCGACAGGGATATCCAAAAGACGCCACAACGAAAAATTATCCGCCCCGCACAAGCGCTTGCAAGGCTTGCGTAAGCCGGTTCTCGAGGTCCGCCTTTACCTGCAAATAATGACTCAATTGCAAACCGGTCTGCGGGGCAATTAAATCCCGGCATAGCGAGAGATCCAGGTCGGTGATGTAGCAGGGATACACTTCACCGCCCAGCCGCTGTTGAAAAATATAGCGCGCAACCGCCTGGAACAATGCCGCACCATATTCCAGTGTGGAAAATTCCTGCTGATTGCAATAGAGCGTGTAGCGGATGTGGCCATCGGCATCCGGTTCGGCAATGACCTGGATATTGACGAAGCCCAATTGGCTGATATCGCTGTTGACCTTGCGTTGCTCCAGATAACCCTGTTGTTGTTTTACGTTGCCCACGACCTCAAAGAATTGTACCGACTGCATCGTCAATTGTTGCAGAGATACCTCGCTATTCAGGCTCTGACGCTCCATGGCCGCGCGAATAAAGCGACTGAGCGGACGCAATAGCGTTTGCTGGTTGTGGTAAGGCATTTCGGTGGTAAACAGCGAGCCTTTTTCATCGATCACGGTAAGGCTGGCACAGGGTTTTTCCGGTTGATGCAGCTGATAAAACACATGCACGCCCGGCATAGCCAATGCATCGGCGAAGAGCTTTAGCGGTTTATCGCGTAAACCATGCCGGTCGATCACGATCGGGCTGTAATCCAGCTGCGCATTGCCCAGTTTTTCCAATAATTTTTCATAGGTTTTGTAGCGGATAATGTGCGGTTGTTGCTGCAGAAATTGCAACAACACATATTCATCACCCATTTCAAAAATATAGCGGCTGTTGCGTGGGCGGGTGTTGGAGTAATAGCAAGCGATGATGTCACGCCAGAGTTCTTCGAGCCGTTGAGTAATGATCGTGCCCTGGCCGCTGCTGAAACAGCGGATGGTTAATTCCGGCAAGGCAAGGCCGCGACCGGGTGGCAACAGGCGCAGATAATGCAACAAACTATTGATCAGCGCATCGCTGGCGTAATGACGGCACACAATTTCCTGCCAGGTGTTGATCTGCACCACATCCACTGTCAGCACCAGGTTTTCACGAAAGCCGCTGTAACCCAATGCGTCGCGCTGGTTGCTTAACATCTGCATACCTTTTTTATGCAGTTCTGCTTGCGGTTCAACACCGAGGTTGAACAACAGCAGCAGGCGCGTAGGGTGAGCACTTTGTTTGAATTGTTCGTGGGCTACCGGCGGCAAGGGTAAGGGCAGCCATTGATGAAGGCTTTGTAACACCTGCTGTCGTTGGATGTTACTGAACTGAAAACTGTTGCTGATGACATCCATTTTGGTATCCATATTGAGGATGCCGTTGCAGTAACTCCAGAGTAACAATTCCACCAGATTGCGCGATCGTTTAATAGGTTCTACTGCGGTATGGCGCATTTGCAACTCAGCATAACTGCCGCGATACAGCTGCCAGAGATCCTGTTCATCGCGACGCTCCTGCACAAGGCTCAATGATTCTTCATGCAAATCGCGGGAAATGCCCGGATTGATCCATTCAATCTTGCCCGCCTTACGTTCAAACGCAGCATGCAATTTTCGGCCGAGGATCATCAATTCTTCGTTGGTGATCGCCGCCTGGGTAAAATTATTTTTATTGATCTCGCTCAGCAAGCGATAACTGTTGCTGAGTTCATTCACCAACAGTGTGCGTTCGGCAATCACCTGGGGTGCCTTCCAGCTCAGGCGGTCGTCCAGTGAATGTAAATAATGGGTTTGCCATTGCCAGCGTTGCACCATGGTTTCCAGCAACAGACGCTGCCAGGATTTTTGTGGGCCACGGCTACCGCGTGTCAGCGGTTTATTGACCTTGAAATAAAAGCAGCGGCGCACCAGTTCCAGGCGTTGTTTCTGCGCGCGGCTACCCAGGTAATCTTCCAGCCGTTGGTAAATCATCACGTAGGGGTCGAGCGCATTCGCGTCCGGGGTATCCTGATAAATAGCGCGCTTGAAGGTCAGCGCCAGCGGCTCGCTGTCGGTGTCACTGGCGTAGGTTTCCAGCAGCAACAATTTCAACACCGATTTATAGGGGGCCTCAATGCCTTTATACACTTGCCAGATGCCCGCACCGATAAATTCATTGTGCGGAATGCCCGGAATACCGCCGAAATCAATGACGTCTTTTTCGCGCAGGAAACGTTTGGTGAGCAAGGTGTTGGTGTAGGCAGCGTAATCCTTCTCCTGGCTGGCGGGCACAAACCACCAGAGCGGTACCTTGCCGGCCAGCCACAAGGCGGTGCGATAAAATTCATCGAGTAATAAAAAATGTTGCGCGGAGCCGCTGCCTTCGCTGCTGAGTTTGGCCACCTTGCCTTCGCGAAAGCTATGGCAATTCATTAAAAAGAAATGCGCTTCCAGATGGATATTCTGCTCCGCCCATTGGCTGATGCGCTGGCACTTGGTGTGCAAGTCTGCCAGCGCCTGTGCCGATAAATTGTCGGCATGGCAAATCCAGATATCCAGGTCACTGCTATCGCTTTGCGCAATGGTACCAATGCTGCCCATCACAAACAGTGCATCAATGGCGTTGTCACTGGCCATTAAGTCGCGGTTGTAGTTAAAACTGCGTGCGAGGGTTTTGGCAATGCGCAGTTCGTCCTTACCCGGCGTGTAGTGATGGATACCGCACGCGGTCTGATGGGAAAAATAACCGGGCAACATGGGATGGTTGACATGGAACAACAGCGGCAACAACGCGAGAAATTGTTGCTGGCGCTCGGACAGCGCCGCCGCCGTACGCTGATAGCGTTGCTGATTCAACTCGATAAAACGTTGCCGGATGAGGTGGAGCTGTTTGCGGTCAACGCCTTGGTCAAGGTCGTGGATATCTATCGTCTTGGAAAACATCAAAAATTGTTAGTGTCTTTTTTGGTGGTGCGGGTGCGCACCATATCCGACAGGGTGCGGTACAGCATGTCGGGCATGATGGGCTTGCTCAGGTAACCGTCCATGCCGGCGGCCAGGCAGCGTTCGCGATCACCGCGCATTGCCTGGGCGGTGATCGCAATAATCGGGATGGCGGTGTTGATTTGCCCCTGGCGAATCACCTGGGTAGCTTCGTAACCGTCCATCTCCGGCATCTCCAGGTCCATCAGGATCATATCGAATTGATCGCCTTCAGTTGCAAATAATTCCACCGCCTCGCGACCGTTATTGGCCACGCGCACATCGATGCCTTTTTTCTTGAGGATACCGCGTGCCACCTGTTGGTTGACCAGGTTATCTTCCACTAATAACACGCGCAGGTGATTCAGAAACTCGTCGTCCTCGGCGGATTCCTCAGCATCGGGTGTCATCAGATCGCGCAGCGGATGGTCTTTGGTGATGGCGTGGCTGATGGTGTCGAACAAGCGCGATTCGCTGACGGGTTTGCTGAGAAAACCATCCACCAGATTCGCGTTGTCGTTGTCTTTAAAAATTTCGTCGCGATGATAGGATGAGATCAACAACACCAGCGGTTTGGTGCCTAACGCGCTGTCCTGTTTAATCATCGCGGTCGCCTGCAAACCATCGATCAAGGGCATCTTGTAATCCATCAACACCAGATGGTAAGGCTTGCCCTGGGCATCGGCAGTGCGAATTTTTTCCAGTGCACTGGCGGCGCTGTCAGTGGTGTCGGTGTGCATGCGCAAACTGTGGGCGGTGCTGGCGATAATATTGCGTGCGATGGTGTTGTCATCGACGATCAGCACGCGCAGTTTGTTGAGCGAATGTGGCTGATCGTGCACCGAGCGTGGCCCGATATGGCTGTTCTCAAAGCGCGCGGTGAAACTGATCTTGCAACCTTGCCCTTCTTTGCTGCGAATCTGGATGCGGCCGTCCATCAACGACACCAGGTGGTTGCAGATACTCAAACCGAAACCGGCCTTGCCGTCCCACTCGCCGCCACCCTTTAACAAAATGGCTTGTAATTGTTCCACCTGTGCCTGGCTCATACCCACACCGAAATCGGTGATCGTAAATTCCAGGGTGACGTGTTTGCTGTTGGACTTCACCCGGCTGACACCCACCACCACTTGATTTGTGGTGGAGTATTGCAGCGCATTGGTAATTAAATGGCTGATCACCTGACTCAAACGCGAGGCATCGCCGCGCAGGAAACGCGGCACATCGCTGCGAATGTCATACACGATATCCACCGCCCGGTGGAGCGCGCTGATCTCGAACAGACGCGATAATTTTTCAAACACCTGATCCAGATCGAAATGGGCATTCTCCAGCATGATCTTGCCGGTTTCGATCTTGGAGAAATCCAGTACCTGATTGATGATGTGCAGCAAGGATTCGGCGGCGGTGCCCATGCTACTGAGGTAACTTTTCTGTTGCTCATTCAACGTGGTGTCTTGCAGCAGATGGCCGAGGCCGATGATAGCGTTCATCGGCGTACGGATTTCGTGGCTCATGCGCGCAAGAAATTCGCTCTTGGTTTTGTTGGCCATATCCGCCTGGGTTTTAGCGGCCAGCAATTCTTCCTGGGATTTGATGAAGTCGGTGATGTCCGCGTTGATACCCACACAGCGGCGCGGGCGGCCTTGCGCATCCGGCTCCACAAATTTTGCGCGCGAGTAAATCCACAACACGCTACCGTTCTGATGCAGCATGCGGAATTCGAGATTCATGTTGGGCCGGTGATTATCGATGGCCGCCATGTATTGCGTGATCACCCGCTCTGCATCTTCCGGATGCAGGAAATAATCGCGCAAGGTGTCGAGGGTGCCGGGTAACTCGTCGCTGCGATAACCGAGCATGCGCAGGTAACTGCGGCTGAAATAAATGTGCCCGGTGGGAATATTCCAATCCCACAAACCATCGCGCGAGGCTTCCATCGCATACTGGAAACGGGTATCTCGATCGGCGAGGGTGCGCAGTAATTGTTGGCGATCCTGCACGCTGAACAGCAGGTCAGCCAGTACGCTGATTTGTTCGAGGTACTGCTCCGGCCAGGTGCGCGGCTGCATGCTGTGCAACACCAGAAAGCCTTCGGTGTGATGATTGCGCTGGACCGGGATCAACAAACTGTGGCGGATGCCTTTGTCCGCCAGGCTCGCCGGCGTCAGCGCTTCAGGCAATATTTGATGCCTGCCGGCGCTCAGGGCCGGGAACTGGTCCTGGTGTTTGGTGAGCAGGGTGTCGAGCCATTGGGTATCCAGTTGCAGCCGGGCGCTGTGCCATTCGCTGCAGATTTCCACCTGTTGTTGCCGGTCGCGCCGCCACAGGCTGCATGCACACAGCGCAAATACCTGGCCCAGTTGTTCCAGGGTGTAACTGATGCTGGCGCTGTTGTGTTCGGTGAGCAGGTGACGGATGGTGTCGATCAACCAGCTGCGCGCCGATTCATGTTCCATTTGTTGCGCGCGTGCCTGGCCTTTCAGGAAGTCGACTTCCTGTTGCAGGCGCTGAATGGTGGCTTCCAGCTCTTCCTTGGAGGGATCATCGTTAGCCATGACATCATCTTTAGAGCTGCCGGGAATCGGCAAAAGTGGAAGATAAACACGCCATGTGCGGGTTGGAAAATAATAGAGCACGGCCTGTCCCAAGCCCGGTGGACGCTTGAATAGTAAGAATAGTTCCTTTTTACGCGAATGCCAGACGCATCCTGTCGGAAAATGCCGAAATTTGTCGGCGGCGAGGGGTGCACGTAGGTCGGATTAGCGCAGCGTAATCCGACAGAGGTGGTCAGTAAAAAGATATTGCCAGGATAGAAAAAGTATTATCGGGTTACGCAGGTGCAGTAAAAAGACATCGTCGGGTTACGCCTTTGGCTAACCCGACCTACGATGGGGTGGTTAAACTCTTTCTGCCAATCTAACCTTGGCCCGCTCGACGGCGGCTTTCACCTGCGCCGGTGCGGTGCCGCCGATATGGTTACGCGCTGCCACCGAGCCCTCAAGTGTCAATACCTTGAACACATCCTCACCGATCACATCAGAAAACTGCTGTAGCTCGGCCAGGCTCATCTCGGACAAATCCTTGCCGGTCTGCACGCCATAACCCACGGATTTGCCCACAATCTCATGAGCATCGCGGAAGGGCACGCCCTTGCGCACCAGGTAATCTGCCAGGTCGGTGGCGGTTGAGAAACCGCGCTTGGCGGCTTCGTACATTTTTTCCTTACGCGCTTCAATCGCCGGAATCATATCCGCAAAGGCACGCAGGCAATCTTTCACGGTATCAATCGCATCGAACACCGGTTCCTTGTCTTCCTGATTGTCCTTGTTGTACGCCAGCGGTTGGGATTTCATCAGCGTCAGCAGCGCAATCAAATGGCCGTTCACGCGACCGGTTTTACCACGCACCAGTTCGGGCACGTCGGGATTTTTCTTCTGCGGCATGATGGACGAGCCGGTGCAGAAACGGTCGGGCAGGTTTATGAAATTAAATTGGGCGGAGGTCCACAACACCAACTCTTCACTCGCGCGGGACAGGTGGGTCATCAACAGCGCGGCGAAGGCGCAGAATTCGATAGCGAAATCGCGATCACTCACCGAGTCCAGGGAATTTTCTGTCGGCGCATCAAAGCCCAGCAGTTGCGCAGTGTAGGCGCGGTCGATGGGGTAGGTGGTACCGGCCAGCGCGGCAGCGCCCAGGGGTGACTGGTTCACGCGTTTGCGGCAATCCATCAGGCGTCCGTAATCCCGTTGGAGCATCTCAAACCAGGCCAACAGGTGGTGGCCGAAGGTCACCGGCTGCGCGGTTTGCAAATGGGTAAACCCGGGCATAATGGTGTCCGCTTCGCGCTCGGCTACGGTCAGCAGGCCCTGTTGCAGGCGTGTCAGTTCTTTAGCAATCGCATCGATTTCATCGCGCAAATACAAACGAATGTCGGTGGCCACTTGATCGTTGCGCGAACGTCCGGTATGCAGCTTCTTGCCGGTGATGCCGATGCGCTGGGTCAGTATGGCTTCGATGTTCATGTGCACATCTTCCAGGCTCACGGACCAGTTGAATTTACCGGCCACGATCTCCGCGCGGATTTCTTCCAGCCCCTGAATGATTTGATCGCGCTCGGCCTCGGTGAGCACACCGACCCTGGCCAGCATGGTGGCATGGGCGATGGAGCCGTTGATGTCGTGGTGATACAGGCGGTAGTCAAAACCGATGGAGGCAGTAAAACGCTCGACAAAGGCATCGGTCGCTTCCGTAAAGCGCCCGCCCCAGGGTTTGATAGGCTGATCGTTTTGGCTCATGGAAAGAATATCCGCTAAAGTGCTATTGAAACCCGGCGCGCGGGCGAAAAGGCCGGCATTATAGCCCAGATGCCTGTGCTGTGACCCGCCCGTTGTTGGATGGATTGCATAACCTTATCGTAGGTCGGATTAGCGCAGCGTAATCCGACAACACCAAAACCCGGGAGGGGATTCTTGAGCGATAACCAGAATAACGACGCACCTGCTCATAGCTCACTGGCCAATGATTTCCTGCCCGATCTGTGCACCACCCAGTCGATCTTCCTGCTGGTGCTGGTGGCCGAGCTGCTGGCGCTGTTGCTGGCGCTGACCTCTGTCGGTTTGCAATACCTCAACTGGGACATTCTCGCGCTTATCTCCTTTCAGGTGCAGTGGATTGCCTTGGTCAGCGCGGCCTTGCTGTGCAAGCTGCGCCCTTACCTGCGGCGCTGGTCGCCGGTGCGTGCCGGTGCTGTCGCCTATGCCAGTGTACTGCTGGTGGCCCTGGTACTGTCTGTGCTGGGCCAATGGGTGCTCGGGATATTCGAAGGCCGCGTGGCCCAGGGGCGCTGGGTAAATATCGACGGCTGGCTGTTAGCCAGTAATCTCTGCGCCGCCGCTATCCTTGCCGGCATTGTGTTGCGGTATTTGTACCTGCAACAACAATTGCGCAATCAACAACAGGCAGAATTGCAGGCGCGTATCCAGGCGTTGCAGTCGCGCATCCGGCCGCATTTTTTATTCAACAGCATGAACAGTATCGCCAGCCTGATCGCCACCGAACCGGAGACGGCCGAGCGGGTGGTGGAGGATTTATCCGAACTGTTTCGCGCGAGCCTGGCGGAGCCCACGCTGATTCCGCTTACGCGCGAATTGGCCCTGTGCCGCCACTACCTGGAGATTGAAAAGTTGCGCCTGGGCGAGCGCCTGCAAGTGGAATGGCAGATTGATAAGCTGCCGGAAGATCTGCAGATTCCCGGCCTGTTGCTCCAGCCGCTGCTGGAAAACGCCGTCTTCCACGGCATAGAACCGCTGCCCAAAGGCGGACGGATTGTGATTGAAGTACGCATCAAGGAGAAACAGGTGGTGATCCGCATCGCCAACCCGGTGGTGCTGGTGGGGCAACAGGCTGCACCCGGCGGGCGCCAGAGCAATCGCATGGCACGCCAGAATA
>DATJLH010000082.1:0-2042 GCA_035490615.1 Cellvibrio sp. | reverse complement strand
CGTTTGGCATTAGACCTTGTGTTTCGAAAACGCATGAATACATCCCTGTAGCTCCTTCAAGTCGTCCCTGACTTGAAGGTTTCGAAACACAAGGCCTAATGCCAAACTTGTACTGTGCCAGCGACGGGATTAGCAGTTCAGCCTTCAGAAAATTTCAATAGAAAGAAAATCTTGCCGAAGGGAGTTGGGTGGCGTTATGGCAGACCATCAGCGGCAGGACGCCGCTGCTGAGCCCCCATGGATGGGTTCACGGCGTGTCTGCCATAACGCCACCCAACTCCCCACACTCAAATCAAAAAATAGAATGCTTTCCGCTTTGACTATTTTCACCACTTTCGACCTGATTACTCTCATCACCCTGAGGAACCAACTCCCCAACATCCCGCCGAACCTTCTCCAACCACTCATTCGTCACCAGATTCACTACCAACGGCCGCACCTTAATCCAACTCTCCGACTGATCCAGATCCGCTTCCTGCACATAATGAATCAACCGCAACTGTCGCAACCGCTTAAACACCTGCCGCCGCTCACCCACATTCTCCGGCAACGCCCGGCGCAACAAATTTTTCATCGCCAGGGCCACCGCCTCTAACGACAAGGCCGCGCACCCCTGCTCATCAATCAAACCTTCGCGCAAGGCTTTATCATACTCAGCACGTAACACCAGAATCAGCGCGATTTCGTGTTGGCTCAAGCGTTGGCGAAAACCGCCGCCGGAAGGTTCATCACTTTCGTCTTCCAGGCCCGGTACTCGCGCACCGGGGGGGATTAAACGCACGAAGCGAAAATGTGGATCGTGTTGAAAACGTATGCCTATCAGCGATAAATATTGATCAACCAGTTCCTGCACGCGCACGAACTGATCGTAAAAATCTGCTTCAACCTGGCTGTCGTCACGGCACAGCACGCCGTAATCCAGCAGTCGCTGCAAGAGCGCTCGCCAATCGTTAAGATTCAGATTGTGCGTCGCGAGTTGCTGCTCAAGGGTTTCAATCAAACTTGCCATGGTTATTCTCAATAAGCGTGATGACAAATTCATCGCGCCGGACAAAATAATCATCCTGTTCAATGCGCGGCATGCTCGCCAGCCAGTCCGCTGATTGGGTGACTTCAAAGCGCAGTTCGGATGATAAATTATTGATGGCACCCACTTCGATGGCATGGGCCAGGTTCAACAGTTCCGGCATGCTCGACGCGGATAACTGGCGACTGTTCACACGGCCGGTTTGTGCCAGGGCGCTGTGAATATAGTCACGCACGGCACTGCCCTGCACGATAAATGCGCGGTCTAATGCTTGCTGGATAAATATTTCTTTTTGCGCGACCGGGTCCAGGGCTTTGTCCTGGTCTACGCTGCTGCGTACTACCGTTTTCTGCCAGGGCGTACGTAACTGAATTTGGCCGGGGTCGATAAAGGCCAGTTGCATGCCATTCAGGTCGGCATGGTATTGTTCAAATATGGCGTTCTGTTGTTCTTCAGTGAGCTGCGACAATTGCCGGCACACATCGACAATATTGTCACTGCCTTGGGCGTGAATATAACTCAGCTGACGAATAATAATATCCGCGCGTTGGGTAAAGGTATTCAACGCACGCCGCAAGGCTGGCAACATCACTTCGCAGGCGTTGCGCAATCGCGATTCAATGGTTTGTAGTAACGTATCCAACAGCGACACATGGGGCACTGTCCGTTGCGGCAACAATTTGCGCAAGCGGATTTCCATGACGGCGCGCCAATCTTTTGCCGCGATTTCCGGATCGCCTTGTCCGTACTTTCGTTTGCGTCGAATACCTTTGATGATATCGGCAATTTGATCGCGATATTTTTCTACGCTGTCTGCCGACAGGCGTACTTCCAGGTCAGGCTTGAACACCTTATACATAAAATCAAAAAATTAGTCGCTGGCCTGCTGCACCAACTGACGCGCTTCAACTTCGCGTACCAACTGGCGCTTGCGCTCTTCCAGCTCCGAGATCACATCGGTGAAGTCGCTGATAATACGCTCGGAATATTCATAAGCGTCCAGCAAATCGTGAAC
>DATJLH010000081.1:0-28846 GCA_035490615.1 Cellvibrio sp. | reverse complement strand
GGTGGAGTGTTGGGGCGCGGCGGCATGATCACCAAAGTGCGCGCGGCCCGCGTGGCGGCCCGTTCGGGTGCGGACACGGTGATTGTCGGTGGCCGAATTGAAAACGCGCTATTGCGGTTGGCAGACGGCGATAACATCGGCACCTTTCTATGGGCGCAGCAGCAACCGCAAGCGGCGCGCAAGCGCTGGATCTCCGGGCAGCTGCAAACGCGTGGCACTCTCGTACTGGATGATGGCGCGGTGCGCGTCGTGCGTGAACAGGGCAAAAGTGTATTGCCTGTCGGTGTAAAAGAAGTACGCGGTAATTTTACGCGCGGTGACATGGTTATTTGTGTGGCGCCCGACGGGCGAGAAATCGCGCGTGGTCTGGTGAACTACCACGCTGACGAAGCACGCAAGATCATCGGAAAACCGAGCAGCAAAATTGAAACACTGCTTGGCTACAAAGACGACGAAGAACTTATCCACCGCGACAACCTCGTCCTCTCCTGAGCTGCGCAGATCGTAGGTCGGATTAGCCAACGGCGTAATCCGACACTTCTCTCGACTCAAGCTCTCAATTGAATAAGCGATTAGTAATACCGCAACTCCGTCGCCTTCCCCCAAAACACCCGGTAAGAAAAAATCGTGTAGGCAATAATCGCCGGCAACACAATCATCACACCCACCAAAATAAACCACAGCGATTCCGGTGCACTGGCCGCCTGCCAGATGTCCATCTCACCCAGGACGATGTACGGGAAGAAGCTGTAGCCCAGCGCAAAAAAACACAAGATAAAAATAATCGCAGCACCAATAAACGGGATGCCACAACCAAAATCATTTTCATAGGGAAATTTGCTGAGATAGCGTTCAACCATCATAAAGGCCACAAAGCAGACCGCCGGAATAATCAGCAACAACAGCGACAAGGGGCTACCAAACCACTTCTCAAAAACGTTGTGACTCATCAACGGGTTTACGGCAGATACGGCGATAATACCCAACGCCATAAACCACATGCAGATGCGCGCCCAATAAGCGGCGCGCATCTGTAATTCTCCTTCGGTTTTCATGACCAGCCAGGCGGCACCGATAAAGCTGTAACCCGCCGTGACACAAATGGCGCTGAGCCCGGCAAAGGCGAAAGCCGCCGGTGTTTCTTCAAACCCCATTACGAACATGCCCAACATATAGCCCTGCGCCAATGTGGCCAGTAACGAACCGAATTTAAAAATCCGGTCCCACAATTCTTTGTGGTCTGCCGGTGCTTTAGCGCGAAAATCAAACGCGACGCCGCGCATGATCAACCCGCCCAGCATCGCGGTTACCGGCAAATAAAAATGGTAGAGAATTAAACTGTGGGCGCTTGGAAAGGCAATCAATAAAATGCCGACACCCAACACCAACCAGGTTTCGTTGGCATCCCAGAAGGGGCCGATAGAGGCAATCATCGTATCGCGTTGCGGGTCGGAATCGGCGGGTAATAAAATGCCAACACCGAGATCATATCCATCCAGCATGGCGTAAATCAGAAACGCCAGCCCCATCAAGCCGGTAAAGATGACCGGCAACCAATAAGCTTCACCTGTTAAATCCATAACAAACCTCAGTTACGTCAGTGCATTTATTTGCCGTGAATCGGATTGTGTTGTTCTTGCAGTGTCGGCATCTCATCGAGACGATCAACCAGCACCGATTTGCGAGCCATAACGAACAAGGTACGAATATAGGCAATCAGCAATACTGCATAGAGCGTTAGATAAATACTGAGTGAAATACCGACATTGCTGCTTGCGACGCTGGTGACGGCATCCGCTGTTTTTAATACACCGGTGACCAGGTAAGGTTGCCGGCCGATTTCCGTTACATACCAACCGGCGAGCGTAGCGATCCAGCCGGAAAAGCTCATGGCAACCAGTACGCGTAGCATCAATGGTGGCAGGCTTTTTCTACGCCATAACAATGCGCTTGAAGTCCAGGAGATGATCAACATCAACAGACCGACACCGACCATCAAGCGAAATCCATAGAACAAGGGTTTTACGGGAGGATGTTCACCCTGGAATTCGTTTAATCCTTTCAGCTCGCCTTCAACATTGTGCGTCAGGATCAAGCTGGCGAAGTCGGGCACTTCAATCGCGAACAGGTTTTTCTTTTCAATTTCGTCGGGGATCGCGAACAACACCAACGGCACACGGTTACCGGTTTCCCAGATGGCTTCCATTGCGGCAATTTTTGCCGGCTGGTGTTTCAGGGTATTCAGGCCGTGCAAATCGCCCATGAGAATTTGCAAGGGTATCAGGATGGCTGCCGCGAAAACGCCGACCTTTAAGGCCAGCCGCGGTGCGGGTTTATGATCGCCTTTCAAGATACGGTACGCAGAGATTCCCGCAATTAAAAACGCAGCAGTCAAACCGGATGCGAGCATCATATGCGTCAAACGGTACGGCATCGAAGGATTGAAGATAATCTCCCACCAACTCAGGGGAAAGGCAACGCCGTCGCGCATTTCGAATCCGGCAGGTGTTTGCATCCAGGAATTTAAAGCGAGAATCCAGAAAGCCGAGAGGCTGGTACCAATGGCGACCAATAGCGTGGCAAGTGTATGCACACGGGCTGAGACACGATTAATACCGAATAACATGATGCCAAGAAAAGTGGCTTCAAGAAAAAAGGCCGTTAAGACTTCATAACCTAACAAGGGGCCGGCGATGTTACCCACCGTTTCCATATAGCCGGGCCAATTGGTGCCAAATTGAAAAGACATCACCAAACCACTGACAACGCCGATGGCAAAACTCAACGCAAAAATTTTCACCCAGAAACGATAGCAACGCATCCAGACGTCATCCTGCGTGCGGTTGTATTGCACGCGGAAAAACAACAGGAACCAACATAATGCGATGGTGATGGTGGGAAATAAAATATGGAAACTGATATTGGCCGCGAACTGGATGCGGGAGAGCAAGAAGGTATCTAACTCCATACGAGGTACCTCAAAAAAAAGCGGCGTGAACGGTTGCGTAAACAACACTTTTTGTCGGATTACGCCGTGCGGCTAATCCGACCTAGGTTAATGTTTCGCTGTGCTTAACCATTTGTCTTTCATATCCAGCACCTTGCCAATGCTGTTGCCGAGTTTGAGCAGTTTGTGCAGGCGGTCCGTATCGAGCCGCTGAATCTCCGTTGTCCAGAGTGTCAGCATTTCAATCAGGTCATGCATTTCCTGCATGCGTTGTTGCGCGTACTGTTCATCGGGGCTAGCCGGCTTGTTCATAAGCAGACCGCGCAAGGTAGAAAGAGTTGGGTCAATTTCGCGTTTGCGACGTTGCTCGATCAGCGTTTTGGCAATTTCCCACACATCCGCTGGCGCGGAATAATATTCTTTACGATCACCGGGGATATGTTGCAGGCGCACCAGTTCCCATGACTGTAATTCTTTGAGCCCCATACTGACGTTGGAGCGGGAAAAGCCGAGCGCCTCGGCAATATGATCGGCTGTGAGCGGTTCAGGGCTGAGCACCAATAAGGCATACATCTGGCCGACGGTACGGTTAATTCCCCAACGGCTACCCATTTCGCCGAAGTGGAGGATGCATGCCTGGATCATGGGAGTGATTAAGATGGGCATAAGTGTTTCCTGTATTTTCAGTAATTTCTGAAATTACAGAAATAAATGATATGAGTCAAGGCACAACGGGAGGCAACAGAGGGAACGTTTTTTCATTTTGGTTCTTGAAGGTTCGATTTCACTGTGTTTCTGCTAACAATGTAACCGATATCATTGAAAATTTTTTTGCCACGTGGACGGGGCGGGTCGGAGTTGGTTGAAGTGGACTTAATTCCCCATCATCGTGGTGGAAAGCCGGATTATTGCGCGGAAATGTAACATCCTCGCTTTTGAAAGCCGTAGGGATGAAAAGCCCTCTGAAAGTGCGCTCCTGACAGAAATTTCTTTTTATATAAGGCGATATGATCAAAATACACTCAATTTGTAACCGTTTTCATGTGGGCGAAAGAGGTGGATGTAACCGCATTTTCACTCTGCCTATAGCGGCTTAAAACCCTGAAAAAACAGGGGCATACGGAGGCGCAAAGGGCTGGATTGATTCATTTTGTAGGTGAATAATAGGGGCACCTGCACCGGAATCAGACGCCGCTGAAAAGAGCGCTACGCCATGAGCACGATCCTGTGACACGATCCGTCCAGGGTTTAAGCATCGGCTTTCGGTTTTACCTCTGAACCCGGACATTATTCCGGTCTTCTCTTCAATCGAATTCTTGTATCTCCGCAATCAAGTGAGTAGTGGACAATGACGCAGCAACGCAAGCCCATCGTAATCGCCAACTGGAAGCTCAATGGCGGCCTGGATTTAATCTGTACCTCCGTGGCCTCGTTTATCGGTAAACACTTTGAAGCTCAGATCGTCATTTGCCCGCCTTATATTTACATGCGCGACATGATGACGTTTTTGCAGTATTCCGAGTTACAAATCGGTAGCCAGAACGTCAGCAAATTTAAATCCGGTGCATACACCGGTGAAACCTCCGCGCAAATGCTCAAGCAGGCGGGCTGTGCCTTATGCCTGATTGGTCACTCCGAACGCCGGGCCATGTTTGCGGAAAACAATCCCGGTTGCCGTACCAAAGTCCAGCTCGCACTCAATCATGGTTTGTTGCCGGTGCTCTGCATTGGTGAAACTAAAGAGGAACGCGAAGCGGGTACGGCAAAGGAGGTTATCTTCACGCAACTGAGTGAGGGTTTACTGGATATCGATTTGACCGGCAAAGACATTTGTATTGCCTACGAACCTGTGTGGGCGATTGGTACCGGCTTGGCCGCAACACCGGACATGGTGCAGGAAATTCACCGGTTTATCCGTGACAAGCTGGAAGCGCTGTATAACCCGACGGTGGCCCAGAGTGTCCGTATTGTCTACGGCGGCAGCGTGAACAAAACCAATGCCAAAGAATTGTTAAACCAGGAAGATATTGACGGATTATTGGTCGGTGGTGCGAGCCTCGATCCGGACCACTTTCTGGAGATTTGCAAGCAAGCGAATAATGTTGCGCAGGTATAACAAAAACATTCGCTATCAATAAAGGTTGTTTTCAAAAATATCTTTGGGTGAGAGCAAAGTGTTTTCGTGAATTAACGAAGACAGATTTTTAAAGATGACCTTACCGGAAATCTTTCCGGCATTTAATCAACCAACAAGCGGGAGTAGATTGAGATGAACGCACTCGTGAACAAAACGCTGGTACATGCAGTGGCACCCGGAGTGGCAACGGGTGATCAGGTACAAACCCTGTTCGATTTCGCGAAACGGGGGAAGTTTGCTTATCCTGCTGTCAATGTGGTGGGAACCAATTCCATCAACGCTACGCTGGAAGCCGCGCGCCAGGTAAATTCGCCGGTCATTGTGCAGTTATCTCACAGCGGTGCTGCCTTCTTTTTAGGCAAAAGCGTAAAGCTGGATGGACACCAGAGTTCCATCCTCGGCTCTGTGGCAGCTGCGCAATATGTTCACACGGTGGCCCGGGTATATGGTGTACCGGTTATCCTGCACACCGACCATGCCGCAAAAAACTTGTTGCCCTGGATCGATGGTTTGTTAAACGCGGGTGAAGCGCATTACGCGCAAACCGGCAAGCCACTATTTAGCTCACACATGATTGATCTGTCGGAAGAACCTTTGCATGAAAATGTTGAGTTATGTGCGGAATACCTTAAGCGCATGAGCAAGATGGGCATGACGCTGGAGATCGAATTAGGCTGTACCGGTGGTGAAGAAGATGGTGTGGACAACACGGGAATGGACAGCTCGGCGCTGTACACACAACCGGAAGATGTTGCCTACGCCTATGAAGTGCTCTCGGCGATCAGTCCACGATTTACCATTGCGGCGTCCTTCGGCAATGTGCACGGTGTGTACAAACCGGGCAATGTAAAACTGACGCCGAAGATTCTTAAGAACTCGCAAACTTACGTGAGCGAAAAATTTGCTGTGCCGGAAAATACGTTGAATTTTGTGTTCCATGGCGGCTCCGGTTCGGAACCGGCCGATATCACCGAAGCCATTGATTACGGTGTGGTGAAGATGAATATCGACACGGATACCCAATGGGCTGCCTGGCAGGGTGTAAAAGCGTATATCGAAGCGAACCACGCATATTTACAGACCCAGATTGGCAATCCCGACGGCGAAGAGAAGCCTAATAAAAAATATTATGACCCGCGTGTCTGGTTGCGCAAAAGTGAGGAGTCCATGGCCAAGCGCCTTCAACAATCGTTTGCGGATCTTAATTGCATTAATCAATACAGGTAGTGATATGCACGATGTCAGTAAAGCCCTGCGCGCCGATGGCGCCAAGCCAGAGTTGGTTGCACTGGTTGACATAATCCTGGGCGCTGCAACGCAGATTGCCCAATGTGTCCGGCAGGGCGCATTGGCGGGGGTGCTCGGCTCAACCGACGATGAAAATATCCAGGGCGAGACGCAAAAGAAGCTGGATGTGATTGCCAATCAGTTGCTCAAGGATGCATTGCTGCAATGTACGGATGTTTGCGCACTGGCTTCGGAGGAAGAGGATACACCGGTTGTCGGTAACCCCGAGGGCAAGTACCTGGTGGCGTTTGATCCGCTGGATGGCTCGTCGAACATTGATATCAACGGGCAAGTCGGGACAATCTTTACCATTTTTCCGGCGCTGCGTGATATCGCGTTTGACAGTGAACAACAATTCCACCAACCGGGTACGCAGCAGTTATGCGCCGGTTATGTGCTTTATGGTGGTTCAACTCTATTAGTTGTTTCTGTGGGTGGCGCAACCCGATGTTTTACCCTGGATGCTGCCAGTGGCAATTTCGTGCTCACGCAGGCCAGATTACACATACCCGCAGACACGCAAGAGTTTGCCATCAACCTGTCTAACCAACGTTTCTGGCGCCCCGCTTTCAAACAGTATGTGGACGACTTAATCGCCGGTGACACCGGGCCGCGTAAAAAAAATTACAACATGCGCTGGAATGCGGCGATGGTCGGTGATGTGCATCGCGTGTTAATGCGCGGCGGCATATTCAGTTATCCCTCGGATAGTCGCAATCCCCGACAACCTGCCAAGTTGCGCTTGTTGTATGAATCCAATCCCATGGCCTTGTTGATTGAAGGCGCAGGCGGCAAAGCCTGGACCGAAACGCAACGCATACTCTCCCTTCAGCCAACCGCACTTCACCAACGCGTCGCTGTTATCCTCGGCTCTGCGAATGAAGTGGATGCGTGTCTGGCGTACCTGAAATAATCCTGCTCGCGCGCTTCATAGCGCGCCACTTCTTGTGATAGAAAGAAATATGGACAGCGTGTGAAAACAGCTGTCCATATACTGTATTTTTCCATCGCCTAACGCGCGTTTATGTGACAGGATGCATCTGGTGTAGTATTCGGCGACAAGGAATGAATGGTTATGGTTGATGTCCGTCATAAGCAGTATATTTAGATCAAATTTGAATCAATTTGGTTATTTTTTATATGGCATAGTAATCAACCCTAAGATATATTGCGCGCTTTGAAGCACCTTCCATCCTGGTGACGGATCACGTTGTTTACTCAACAAGGTACGCATATACATGTTACAGGCCGTCAACAACGCATTTTCACTCCCGTCCATTAAAACTGACCCACCATTGGAGCCTGCCATTGAGCCCACCGGTGCCGATGTCATCGTGGGTTATTTGCAGTACCTGGGGATCGAGGTGGTCTTTGGTGTACCGGGTGGGGCGATAGAACCTCTACTGAATGCCTTGGCCCGGAGCGAGCGCCAGGGCGGTCCGCGATTGGTTGTGGCGCGGCATGAATGCGGCGCAGCTTTTATGGCGGATGGCTACTATCGCGAGACCGGCAAGATGGGGGCTGTATGCAGTACCACCGGGCCCGGTGCGACCAATCTGCTGACTGGCGTAGCCTCGGCCTTTGTCGAAGAAATTCCGATGCTGGTGATCACGGCGCAAACACCCTTACCCAAATTCGGCAAAGGCGCGTTGCAGGAGTCCAGTTGCACGGCTATTGATACGGTAGGCATGTTCCGCTATGTCACGCGCTTCAATACGCTGGTGTCTCACCAGGAACAACTGGAAAACAAACTGATATCGGCGATTATGAGCGCGCACCAGGGCACTCGTGGCCCGGTGCATCTCAGTATTCCTTCTGACGTACTTCGCGCACCGATCAACACCCAGCGGATTCACAACGATTTACTTATCCCAAATTTTTCTGTGGTGGATGATCTCGCCATCGGACGCCTGTGCGAGAAGTTGGCGCGTGTTGACCGCATGGTGATGTATATCGGCAGTGGGGTAGGGCGGGCAGCCAGAAAGCTGGTGGAGTTTGCTGAGCTCACCAATACCCCGTTTGTGACCAGCCCCACCGGTAAATCCTGGGTGGATGAAACGCACCCTTTATATCGCGGTGTCTATGGGTTTGCCGGTCACGATAGCGCCCAACAGTTGTTGCAACAGCCTCATGTAGAACTGGTTCTGGCGGTGGGAACGGCGCTGGAAGAGTTGGAGACCAGTGGCTGGAGTGCAGACTTGCTGAATAACAAGCTGGTGCACATCGACGCATGCGCGGATCATTTTATTCGCTCACCCATGGCTTGCCTGCACGTCTTTGGCAACATCGACTGTGTATTTGACCGTTTGCTGGTACAGGTGAAAACCGCACGGCAGTGGGGGCGCCAATGGCAGTCTCCGCCCATGCGTAGCAGCAAGAAGAATATCTACAACAGCTATGCCACCCTGAAAGAGCCGGAAAAGTGTTTATCCAACGAGGCCCCGGTTAAACCGCAACGTTTGATGGGATATCTCTCCAAGGCCCTACCTGACAACACCCGGCTCTTTGTTGATGCGGGTAATGGTTGGTCCTGGGCAACACATTATTTGACTCGCTCCAATAGTGAGGGGCTGTATCGCGTTGCGATGGGGTACGGCTCCATGGCCTGGTCCATCGGGGCGGCTATCGGTTCCGCCCTGGCCAATCGTGACGCCCCGACGGTGTGTATCCTGGGCGATGGTTCCTATTTGATGAGCGCTCAGGAAATTACCGTGGCGGCGCAACAAAAGCTCCCGATTGTATTTGTGGTATTGAACGATGCGGCCATGGGGATGGTGATGCATGGCCAGATGCTCGGCCAGCAAGAGTCCATCGGCTGGCAGTTGAATGACGTGAATTACGCGGCGATTGCCCACGCGATGGGGATAGACGGTATGGTGATCGAGCAACCGCAGCAGCTGGATTTGCTCGATTTTGACGCTTTGTTTGCCAAGAGCGGCCCGACCTTGCTGGATGTGCGTATCAACCGGGATGAAGTGCCTCCCATGGGCGATCGTATCAAAGGTCTGGCACAGCAAGCCGGCTCGGCGACGCCGGGCGGCTGATGGCGAGTCTGGTTTAATGCAGGTTAACCCGAAGGCTGTGCTGGTATATGCTAGGCTAGAAAGGAGCTTAGCCGGGAGTCTTATGCGTGTCGTCTATTACCACTAATAACAATCAAGCGTTATCGCTACCCACGATTCTGATTGTGAATAACGATCCGGCAGCGCAAGACCAGATTGCAACCTGCCTGGCAAAAGCCGGTTATTCCCGTCTTACCTCGGTGGATTCAGCGACCAAAGCATTGCGTTACCTGCGTCACCATCCCGTTGATTTATTGATCGTTGATGTTGATACCCGTGATCTCGACGGCTGGCGTCTGTCGCGCCTGGTGCGCAGTGGCATTCTGAACTGCCGCGCAGACCTGCCGATTATTATTGTGACCAGCACCTGGTGCGAGCGCATAGCCGAGGTGACGGCGCGCGAATACGGCATCAATTATCTGGTGCCGCTCAACCATCTGTATCGTTTGCCGGAGTTGGTCAAGCATTTGTCAGTCGAGCGCAAGAGCGAGCTGGCCCGGCCGCGCTTGTTGGTGGTGGAAGACCAGCAGGATACTTCGGATTTAATCAAGCGTGTATTGACTACCCCCTTTGAGATTGAAGTGGCGGCTGATGGCGAAGCCGGGTTACAGGCCTGGCAAGCGCGACGCCATGATCTGGTGTTGCTCGACATCATGTTGCCCACCATGTCCGGGCGCGACATCCTGATTGAGATTCAGCGTATCGACCCGAACCAGCCGGTGGTTATCATGACCGCGCACACCACTATTGATCAGGCCGAAGAATTAATGTTGCTCGGGGCCGTGGATTTTCTACCCAAGCCCTTTCGCGCCGAACAATTGCGCAAGGTCTGTGACATAGCCATTCACCGCGATGATTTTTTGGTCAGTAACGCCCAATTTGCCGCGCGGGTGAAATCCCTTGAAGCCCGTGAAATGGCCTATCGCAACTTGTACGAAAGCCATCATCAATTGCTGGATGATCTGCAATCGGTGGTGATGGAGTTGGATAAGGATTTTAAGATCTGTTTCCTCAATCGGGCATGGGAAACCATGATGGGGTTTTCTATCGAAGAATCCCTCGGTTCGTCCCTCGAAATGTTTATCGCACCGGAGGATGCTGCACACTTCACACTCTTCAAAGAAAAAATCACCCTGGCGTTATTACAGAAGAAACCCTGTCCGGAAATCGAGTTGTGCTTGTGTGATCGGAAAAGCCAGAAAATCTGGACCCAGTTAAAACCCAGCCGTTCGACCCGTGCGGAGAATGCGTCCACCCTGACAGTGTGTCTTGACAATATTACTGAGCGGCGCGAGACCCAGGAGCAACTGAAATACCTGGCGATGCATGACTCCTTGACGGGCTTGTTCAATCGCCATTTTTTTGAGTCCACACTGGAACAGCTGGCTGCTGATGCGTTGCGCAATAATCGTCACCACGGCCTGGTGTATATTGACCTGGATCACTTTAAAGTCATCAACGATACCTTCGGCCACCAGAAAGGTGATGAGGTGTTGCGGGAAATGTCATTGCTGCTGGGCAAGCGTATTCGCAAGCCGGATTTGCTGTGCCGCCTAGGGGGTGATGAATTTGCCGTGTTGCTGCACGATATCGACGGTGAGGAAGCGCATCACTTTGCACGGGAAATCCAGACGATTATCGGCGACTTCGGTTTTCAGTTACACGACCAGCGCATGAACCTGGGATGCAGTATCGGCCTCTCTCTGATCGACGGCAGTACGGCCAATTCCGAAGAGTATTTAATGCGTGCGGATATTGCGCTGTATGTAGCCAAAGGCCGCGGGCGCAATCTGATTCACCAATACGACCCGCAGGACAACGAAAGCGATGAGTTGCGGCGTTGCATCAATGTGTCACAAAAAATTCGTCGTGCCATCGCCGAAAATCGGATGGTGTTGTACTTCCAGCCGATCTTCGATGTTAAAAAACGCGAGATTTCCTACTACGAAGCGTTGATCCGCATGCGCGAGAGTGATGGCCGAATTATTGGACCGGCGGAATTTATTCCTGCGCTGGAAACCTCCGGTGAAATGCATTTGTTGGATCGCTGGATTATCAAACTTGCCAGTAGAGCATTGAAAGATTATCCGGAACTTAATCACATCGCGATTAACCTCTCGGCCCAGGCATTTAAAGATGAGAGCCTGGTGCCTTCCATCCTTGACTGCTTGCAGGAAACCGGTGTCGATCCCAGCCGAATCACCTTTGAGCTGACGGAAAGTGATAGCCTGTTCAACCTGCATATTACCCAGCGTGTTATTGCCGATTTGCATTCATTAGGGTGCAGTTTTTCAGTGGATGATTTCGGCTCAGGTTTCAGCAGTTTTGCTTATCTGAAAGATCTGCCTGCTGACTATATAAAGTTGGATGGTTCTTTTATCCAGAACCTGCACCGCGATACGGTTGACCAAACCCTGGTGCGCTCGATCATCCAGGTGGTACAGGCGCTGGGCAAAAAAGCGGTGGCGGAGTACGTTGAAAATCAGGAAATTCTGGATATCCTGGAAGAAATGGGCATTGATTTTGTGCAGGGCTTCCACATCGGCTATCCCTTGCCGATCGAAAAATTATTTGGCGAAAATGCTGGCGTGTCCTCCGCGTCTAGCAAACCTTCCACGTTGATGAGCCGCTTTACCCGCTCCTGAATCAGTCCGCATCCGGCACGGCCCGCGGTGCCGCGCCCTGATAATCAATGTCGTCGCAGCGCAGCGGCAGGAAGGTTTCTGGGGGGCGATGGTAGGTGTCGAGATAGCAGGCGGTTACGCCGCTGGCGACCATGCCCGCAAACATTTGATAGACTTCTTCGGGCGTAAATCCTTGATCGGACAGGAAAGCCGACATGTATCCATTAATATTCATACCTTCATCAAATCGGCGCATTAAAACCCGCTCTATTTCATAGGCTAGCGTGAGATGTGGTCCGATCTGAAAGCCGAGCTTTTTACTGAATTTTTCCATCGCTTCCAAACGTTCGTCGCCTTTAGCGATAGGGCGGATGTAACCTACGATGTAAGGCTTGCCCCGGTTAGCTGCCGTTATCTTCTCAACAATATCCGCTGCGGACGCGCCCGCCTGATGCTGGTGAAATGCATCCTGTATAAATGCTACACCACCCAATAAGGTGTAGGGGCCATAGGACCTTGAATCTGCTGCCAGAGAGCCTATGGTTGTGGCAGCGACCACCGACGTGCGCGCTGAACCGGCCAGGGCGCCAATTTGGTTACACCAGATCCGTGGGTCTGGCCAACTTAAGCAGCCGTAGATACCTTCAATCCAATCTGCCAGCGGTTTTTCAATTAATTTGCCTGTGGCATTTAACACCAGAATTTGGAAATAGGATTTTTCTCCAACCAATTCCTCCAGCATGGAGTAACCGTGACAGAAGACGCCTTTGCCGGGAAACCACCCACCGGTTTTACTGAAAATTTTTCCGCGTTTTTGTTCGAGAAGGTCGATGTGGGAAATACTGCTGCATGTCACTGCCGTTCTATCGTTCGATAACATAGTTTTCGTCACTCACAAAGGGCATCGCGGTAATTGGTTTGTTGGCTAGCTCAAGGCCATGAGCGATCAATCCAGGTGCGCCAAGTAATTGAAACAGACAGCCACCGGCGCGAGGATGAAAGCCAAGGTCCGAAAATACTGCAGCGGCTACGCCGGTGGTTAACCATCCACATCCGTGCGGCTCAAGTGCGTTGGCAAACTGATTTCCCCAGCACAATGCATCACCAGCGGCTTCCTTCTTCATGAGTTGTCGGGCGATTTCTTTTGCCATAAGATCAACACCACCAAAATGTTCGCCGAATCCTGGAAAATCATTTCCCTGTTGGTGAAATGTCTTCATCATCTCGGCTGCTACATCTACAGGAGCTTCTTGCTGCCGCTTCCGTAAAAAACGCATGGCTGATTCGATTTCACCTCCCCCAAGATGCTCGCCACCAAGAACTGCTGACGCGATTGGCAGGATATGCAGCGGGTCTGTTTTTCCAACGCCGACATTCATAGCCGCGCGAGTGGCCGTGTGGCGTGGCCCTGGATTGATTAACGCAATCATCAGCGATTGGAGTAACTGGGCTTCGGCTTTGCTGGGAAGCTCACCGCGAAAGAGCAAATAAAATACGTCGACGAAAGAACGCTTTTCCATTAACTCAATCAGGTCATAGCCGTGGCAAAAAGTTTTTGCTGCAATGTAAGGATTGTCATCGCTGGGCAGTTCGGACCAGATGCGGGTTGCTGTTTTTTCGGTAAAAGGTTCGTTGCGGCTGCGTACCTGATCGTGTTTGGGCTCTTCTGACATGGGAACATTCTCGCAGGGTAAAAATGTAGAAACATGGGGCAGAAATATTGCGGATCAGCGGAACAGGTATTTCAGCTCAAGCCACATACTGCGGGACTCCAGCGGGTAATCATCGGCGATGGTACCATTGCTGGGCTCGCGCGCATCTTCATCGGTCAAATTGCGCATGGCAATGGAAAGGTCCAGATTCGGTAAGATATTTTTGCGACGCAAGGTCAGGTTCAATAGCGCGTAATCATCAATAGCCGGTCGCTCATCTCCCGCTGCTCGTTGACGGTCACCCACCCAGTAAATTTGACTGTTGAGTGACCACTCTGGCCTGAATTCCCAATTAGCCCCCACTTTAAATTGCTGCCCTGGCGCGTCCGCCACCGCTAAACCGGATTGTGCATCTTTGGCATCTTGCCAGGAATAATTACCGTTCAGGCGCAGACTGGGAATGGGTTGCCAGCTCGCCTCCCATTCAAAGCCATCGCCTTCCTGGTCTCGCGCATTTTGTGCGGTACTGGTTGTGGCACCCATGTCAGGGATAAATTCGATCATGTCTTTGGCTTGATAGGTGAACAGTGTCAGTGTTGTCTGGAAGTTCGCGTTCAAACGATAATTAAACGATAACTCCAGGGTATCAATGTGCTCCGGATCGAGATCCTGATTGCCGAGTGAGACGGGATTATTTTTGAAACGTTGCTCGGAAAAAGAGGGCGCGCGAAATGCGCTGCCGTATAGCAATTTGGTGGTCAAATTCTCATTCGTCGCCCAGACAAGTGCGATACGTGGATTGGTGGTGCCACCAAAATCAGAATAATTGTCGTAACGAACACCGGCTGTCAGCGTGAGTGTGGAAATAAATTGCCATTCATCCTGAACAGAAATGTAATGAATCGTGCGTGAGCTATCTTCCAGATACACAAAGGGTGAATCGCTGACGTCGGTGAGTGTGCCATCAACAACGCTGGATGAACCATCGATAACACCGGGGCCATAATTTTTACTCTCGTGAGATTCCAGCGCTTGTCGCCGCGTACCCACAGCGAGACGTAGCCGATGAGAATCCCAACCGTTGTAAATGGAAGCAAGGTCGAATTGCGTATCTTCAGCCCGTTGGCCTGGATTGCCGAGAAGGCCATCAGGAAAATAAACCGTTCCTGCGGGTTCAGTAAAATTTAAATTGCCGTCGCTGCCAATAGGTAACATTGCACCTTTGGGCATGAGATTGAAGCGAGCCTGAAGATCATAATACAGATAGCTAAAGCGAAGGCTGTGATCCCACACATCACTGTCATCGTTAAGTCGATAGGTGACATCCGCCATCCATAATTCGCTGTCATCCTCTCCTTCGTAATCGAGGGCTTGTGCGGCGCCTGCACCTATTCCGGCATTCCTGGAGATCCAGCTCCACAGGTTGAATTGCAGGGCCTCGCTGTTGATCGCCAGATGCGTATCGAGAAGTTGATAACGTGTTGATAAAGGGCCGGGAGCCAGGGATGCATCGGTACCAAACTGGGTATCGAGAGAAGACTGCAGGTCGGTATTAATACGACGGTGGTTGTCGCCATCACTTTCCTGGTAGGCGACATTCAACGCAATTCCCCAATCATTCCATGATGCTGCGCTTTGTAACCAAAAATCGCTGCTGCTGAATGATCCATGACGCACACCAATTTCGGTTCCGTTGATGGCTGCTGCATCTTTGGTAATGACATTAATGACCCCGGCATAGGCATCAGCCCCATAAATCGCGGAGCCGGGGCCGCGAATAACTTCAATGCGCGCGATGCTGGCAACCGGAAGGCGAAACAATGACGGTCGTCCTCCCTGCAGGCTGGACTGCACCGGTACCCCATTCATCAACAACAACACCTGTGGGTTAAATCCGGTGTGAATGCCGCGAATAGAGTAGACGGAATCGAGACGGCTGAGTGTGGAAAGCGAAACGTGCAAGCCCGGTACGGCTTCGAGTACTTCGTTAAGGTTGCGGGCACCCATGGCTTCAATTTCGGCCGCGTAAATAACGGAAGCGGTGGCCGGTGCTTTATCCAAAGGGGTGCTGTTCCCCGTGGCGATGGAGATTTCGACCTGGCCTAATTCGGCCAAAGACAGGTTGTAAATATCGTTCGGTGCCGTTTCGCCGGATTGCGCCATGGCCGCCGCGGAGACCATGAGTGACAGCAATGTCGGGACGAACACGCGAACATAAGGTGACGTCATAATGACAACCTATTCATAAGGTGCCCCTAAGCACACAGAAAAACAGCCTGTGCAGAATGCAACGGATGATTTTACGAGAATGACGATCTGTTGTTATTGCGCACATCAGCCCCGGCAATCGAGGTGAGTCAGTGCAGCGAAAATCTTATGATCAACACCATCTTATGTTCATAGAAGGTAAAGATAGTTGACTCGGCCGGGAAAGCCAAGTTTGTTCTATGGGTTTATGAATTTTTCGCTGGGGAGTTATTAAAAAGCGGTCAGGTTTTAGGCACCAGACGTTGAATGGCAAGTTTGAGAGTTTCGCGGCGAATGGGTTTGGTTAAATAATCTTCTGCCTGATGTTTGTGCACTTGTTTGCGCTCATCCATGATCGAGATGATGATGACCGGAATGTCCTGCAGGTCGGCATCGGCCTTGATGCTCTCAAAGAGCATCCAGCCATGTTGGTCCGGCAGCAACAGGTCCAGTGTAATCACATCGGGTTTGATGGTCTGCAATAAACGCAAGCCTGTCTCCGCGTCGTGGGCGGTATGCACCAGAAAGCCTTCCGACTGCAGGGTGCGCGCCATGATATCCAGGAACGCCGGGTCGTCATCAATCATGACAATGTGCTGGCCGTTGCTGGCAATATCAGAATCATGAATGGCCACATCGGCATTGGCATCCACACCGGGTCTGCCAAACGCCGGGGGTAATTCGATGGGTAAGGGCAGATCCACAATAAATGTCGCCCCGCGGCCCAATTCACTTTCCACCTCAATGCTGCCGCCCATCATCTCGCACAATTGGCGGGTAATCGAAAGACCAAGGCCACTGCCTTGAAATTTGCGTGTTGTGCCACTGTCGGCTTGCCTGAAGGGTTCAAAAATTTGCTGCTGCTGTTCTGCTGACAGGCCAATACCGGTGTCGGCAACGCTGATATAAATGCGATTGGGCTGGTGCAGGGCTTTGATGGTAACTGTGCCTTTTGGCGAAAACTTACTCGCATTACCCAATAAATTAATCAGTATGTGCAGTATTTTTTCCGGATCGGCCATGGGTAAGAAGCTGCCGTCATCAACATCGATATTCAATTGAATGGCATTTTTTTCCAGAAGTGGAGCTACTACGCTTACCGCCTCGTCCACCAGGCTGGAGAGTTTCACTTCGGTCAGGTCAAGTTCCATTCTGCCGGACTCAATCTTCGCCAGGTCCAGCACGCCGTTGATCAGTTTTAACAGGCGCTCGCTGTTGCTGATGACACGCGTCAGATCATTGATGTGGTTTTCATCGTCGGCCAGCTTTAATTCTTCGATCACCACCTCGGTGTAACCAATGATGGCTTGCAGTGGTGTGCGCAGTTCATGGCTCATCAGCGACAGGAATTCGCTCTTCGCCTGGCTGGCGTCCTCCGCCTTGCGTTTGGCGATGGCCAGGCGGTCTTTTGCGATCTGTAAATCTTTGCTGTGCTCCGCCAGGCGTTGATTGTCGCGGCGCTTGATGGTGTAGCCAATCAGGATGGTGATAATCAACAGCATACCCAGACTCACCAGCCCCCATAAATAGGTCAAGGCTGTTTTTTGTGCGTCGACTTTTTCATCGAGACCGGCGATAGCCTGGCGTTGTGTCAGTATTTCGTCTTCCTGGGACTTGATGGTGGTGTTGAGTTCGGCAAGTCGTTTTTCGCGGCGATCAATTTGTTGCACGATGGCATCCAGCTGCTGCTGTTGCTTATCCAGCTCCTGGGTCCGCTGTTCAACTTCTTCCAGTAAGCGGAGGCGTTCCTGTTTGCTTTGCTCAATTTGGTCAAGCTGGTTTTGTATCAACAGATTTTGATCCGCAATCAGCGCATCACTTTTCTGGATGCTCTGATTGAGCATCGCAAGTTGTGTTTCAAGACGCTGGTTTTTGGCTTCCTGGGCGTCAATCGCCGTGCTCAATTCGTTCAGTGTTTTTTCACGATTCTGTAATTGTCTCTGCAGCGCGACCAGGGACGCCTGCCCCTCGCGATATAGCCGGGCCACGTCAATCTCGGTGCCGCCGTTGAGTATCAATTCCGGCAAGGGCTGCAAGCCGTGGTTGATGATGTTTGAGCGGTTTACTTCGAAACGCAGCCGATCATTGTCAGTAATCAGGTTGATCATCACCAGTTGCTGGTTAGGGTATTCGGCGGTCACCAACAGCACCGGCTGGCCGCCGAGCGCATCATAGATGTCAGACACCATATTGTTGTTCGCTTGTTCTACATAAACCAGATGAAAGCGTGACAACGAATTGACGGTGGTGGCCTGGGTAACGGTAATAGGAAGATTCCTCAGCTTGACGCTGGCAGCCATGGTACGGATTTCATTGAGTAGCTGCGGATTGTCACTGCCATAAAACCCGATGTTGAATGATGCCATCGATTGTTCGTCGGGCCATTCAATATTCTTGGCGAAGTTGTAGAGGTAGGATGCCGTGATTTTATGTTTATTCAGGGCTTGCGCCTGGGAGACGAAAGAAAAGCAGCATAATAATAACAGCGCAAACCAGCACCACAGGTGGGACGGCTTTTTTATCTCCGGGGTGGCCCGAATAATGGTGTGTGTAGGTTGTTGTTTCATCAACGTGCAATTAGGGGGCTGGTTGATCACGTCCTTGATACGATTTTAAACGATGCTTACAGCATAGCCGGTCGATAAGGATTTTAATAGCGCAGCGAACATTGATACCTGACGTATTATCCTCCCCTGAACCTCTGATACTCGTGGGTGTCCATCTTCCTGCAACGGGATTCTATTTTTATAAACGCGATAACAGGAGATTATTATGAGCGTCGAAGTCAGTGGCTTTTTAGGTTTTATATTATTGGTTTGTGTGATCTACGCGATTGTGAAAACCTTGCAGAGTCGCGCCAGCACGGGCACTAAAGTCATCTGGATTCTAGTGTTGTTATTCCTGCCCTTCCTTGGATTTATCTTGTGGCTATTCTTCGGGCCCAAGTAATCCCTCACCCTTGAATACCATCGTCAGGGCTCTCTGATTCCGGAGAGCCCTGAGCAATTTCGTCAGGCTATCTGTTCTGCTTATTTCGTCTACCAGCCGCAGGTTATGCGTCCAGTGTCGGTTCAACGCCGGATTTGTGCATGACGGCTGCGTGTATTTCTTCCAGCCTGCGTCCGCGGGTATCGATACCGTTTTGCAGTAACAAGCCACCAAAAAGAATGAGTGGAAGGGCGATGAGTAACGCGGAGATCGCCAGGTCATTGAATAGCCCCAGCACACCGCAGGCGGCACCGAGGATGCCGCCAAATTTGGAACTGGCGGCGACCAGTCCTGCGCCGGTGCCGCGCAAATGGACGGGATATATCTCGGCAGCATAGGGAATGAGCATGGCGATCACACCGCTGGCGCTGATGAGTAATAGTGCGGTCGCCACGATGATGGCAGTGTGGGCATTGATTTTTAGCAGCCCCAGTACCAAAAATAACAGCAAGCTGGCTGCCGTCATGCCGATAAACAGCACCAGGGTTTTGATGCTGCTCCAGTGATGATAGAGCCAGATCACCATCAAAATCCCGGGCAATGCCAGCAGGCCAGACTGTGCGAGAAGACCGTTGGCGGCTTCAGCGCTCATGCCCATGTCGCGCAAATTAGTCGGCAACCACAGTAGAAACCCGAAATTCACCAGGCCCCAGGCAACCCCGGCACCGACAAGTCCCAGTGTAATGCGCGCATAGGGGCCGCGAATCATGTCGCGAAAGCCACCGGCATGTTGGACTTCAGCGGCTGTCGTTTGGTCGTCGGACTCCTGGTCAATGTGGGCATTGAATTTTGCCAAGATAGCCCGAGCTTGCCGTTTCAGGCCGGCGCTGGCCAGAAAACGGGGCGATTCGGGGATATAGCGATTAAGGAATATCACCAGCAGGCCCGTCGGCAATCCCAGCATCCACAGCACACGCCAACTGAACAAGGGTTCAAGCACTGCCGCAGAGCCGGACGCCAGGAGATAACCTGCAGAAGTTCCCACGCCTCCGAGCGCCACCAGTAACCAGCCGCGGTGAGCCGCCGGAATCATCTCGGCCATCAGGGTAAAGGTGATGGGCAGCAAACCGCCGGCGGAGGCGCCCATCAGAAAACACATAATCAGGTTCCACTCAAAGGTCGGCATCGCGCCACAAATAGCGGTGCCGATAAACATGAGCGCTGATAACAGGATGGCCGCCCGGCGTCCCATGGTGTCGGCCAATCGTCCCCAGATGATCGAACCAACCGTCGTGCCGGTGAGCGCCACCAGTGCCAGCGTGCCGGCGGACTGTTTGCTGATCTCATACTCCAGCGTCATGCCCGGCATAACAAACCCAAGGGTAGCTGGCTTCATCACATCGACAGCAACGGCGACCACCAGCGCAATCACCAGCTTCCAATGCTCCCGATTGAGCGGCATGTTATCTGCCACATGGAAATGGATAGTGCTCTGATCATCGTGGCGCAACTGGGCCAGGCGCGGCATCAAACCGTACCAGGCCAGCAATACGCCCAGCGGAATCAGCCCCATACCCGTCAGCATGGTGGCGTCCATCGGCATGCCCACCATGCGGTAACCCATGTGGGAGGCGTGCATGAACATGGGGATATGAGCGAGTACTCCAGCGGTAATAAAGATGCAACCAAACCAGAACGCGAACGGATGATGAAAGGAGATACCTTGGGAATTCATACTGCCTGAACCTGTAGATAATCATTGTTATGGTGTTACAGAGCGTGTTCTACCCGGCGCATAAAACAATGGCAATCGAAAAGCCATAAATTTTGGCTATAGGAATTGCAGATAAAAAAACCACCGCACCCGTTGAGGCAGGTGCAGTGGCAAGAAAGTTACCATGGCTGACATGGGTAACTTGATTGGAATTCGGGGGTGATAAAAGTGGTTGGGTGATCCGCGCGGTTGATAGAGTCGAGGCGGAGAGTCTCTTTAGCCTGTTTTACCCGATAGTTAAAAACTCGATTAACTAATGCAATCTAAAAACAGCGTCCTTGCTGATGAGTCCATAAACCGATGATCAATATAGGCGACGATGGGTGGTGCCTTGTGTTGTCGCTTACCTCGCAATAGCAATAGGTGTTCTATTGATTGGCTGCCAGTGGCGTCACGTTATCCGTTTCCTTGTTTCCTGTAGCTCCCGCAGATTTCAAACCGGGGTTGATCATGCCCTTGGGTTGAGTATCTGCTTCGAAGGGTTCGAGCAACTCTTCCGGTTTACCCTTGCAGGCTTTGGCTAGCTGTTCGCGGCGCTGGGCGAGCAACAGCCCGATAGCTTCGCTGTGTTGATCGCTGATACCGGGAATTTCGCGCTCAATCAAACTGGTAATATTGGCGGCCAGTTCCAGATACTTGTCGTGTTCTTCGGCTTGTTTCTTATCTTCAAACATACTTCCGTCCCGATCGCATTGCCAAACGGCGATAACTGCCATGATCTTACCCTCGTGTTTTTACCTGTATTTCAACAATAGTAAACAGCGCATCTCGATACTGTTTTTATATACAGTATTCGTGCGCCGAAAGAATGTCAACGATTAAATGAGGCATAGTGTGGCCTGAATGTCAGGCTGTATCTCCCTGATAGAAGCATGGATAATGGCGCCCCTTAATCTGCGTCCTCAAGGAAATTCATCTTGTCCGATCAAGCGTCAACTCCCATCAAGCCCCGTGCCGGTATGCTGCGTTCCAGTGTGGTAACCGGGTCCATGACGATGATGTCGCGGGTGCTGGGGCTGGTGCGCGATCAGGTGTTGGCTCATGTGCTCGGTGCGGGGGGCGCGGCGGACGCATTTTTTCTGGCGTTCAAGATTCCGAATTTCTTCCGGCGGTTATTTTCCGAAGGCGCTTTTTCCCAAGCTTTTGTCCCGGTGCTGTCGGAGTATCGCCAAAACGGGCCCCATGCAGCGGTGCAGGCCCTGGTGGACCGGGTTGCCGGTTGCCTCGGGTCGGTATTGTTGTTGGTGACGGTATTGGCGGTGATCGGCTCGCCCGTTGTGGCTGCCATCTTTGCGTCAGGTTATTTAAACGATCCGCTTAAATTTACCTTACTGAGCGACCTGATTCGCATTACGTTTCCTTACTTGCTATTGATTTCCCTGACCGGTTTTGCGGGCGCGGTGCTTAACAGCTACGACCGCTTTGCGGTCCCTGCCTTTACCCCGGTGCTCCTGAATATTTGCATGATTGGTGCGGCGTGGTTTGCCGCGCCCTGGTTCTCCCAGCCAGTGTTCGCCTTGGCTTGGGGGGTATTGGTGGCGGGAATTTTGTCGTTGCTGTTCCAGCTACCTTTCCTGCGCCGCATTCACTTGCTGCCGGTGCCCAGGCTGGATTGGCAGGATCCGGGCGTCAAGCGCATCCTGACGTTGATGGTACCAGCGCTTTTTGGTGTCTCAGTCAGCCAGATTAACCTGATGCTGGACTCCATCCTTGCATCGTTTTTGCCCGACGGTAGCGTGGGCTGGCTGTTCTATTCAGATCGCCTGGTGGAATTGCCTTTGGGGGTATTCGCCATCGCCGTGGCGACGGTGATCATGCCCAATCTATCGCGCCAGCATGCCGCGCAATCGGGTGAGCATTTCAATCGCACCCTGGACTGGGCGATCCGGATGATCGTGCTGATTGCATTGCCCTCCTTGCTTGCCTTGGTGATCCTGGCGCAGCCGATTCTGTTTACCCTGTTTCACCATGGCCAGATGACGGTGCGCGATATCCTGATGTCTTCCTATAGTCTGCAAGCTTACGCCCTGGGATTGCTCGGCTTTATGCTCATCAAGGTACTGGCTCCGGGCTATTTTGCGCGTCAAGATATGAAAACGCCGGTGCGGATTGGCGTCATTGCCGTCTTTGCCAATATCGGCATGAAAGCCCTGTTTGTCGCCCCGCTTTACTTCCTTTTCAACTTGGGGCACGTCGGTCTGGCGTTGGCGACGGCCCTGGCGGCTTATGTCAACGCTGGCTTGCTGTATCGTGGCCTGCGTCGCAGCGGCGTTTATCAGCCGGAGCGTGGCTGGGGAGGGTTGATGATGCGTTATGGCACAGCCAATTTGATGATGGTGTTGACATTGCTCGGTTTGTTGCAGCTCTGGAGCGACTGGGCAACCTGGGATTGGCTCCAGCGTGCCCTGCGGCTGGGAGCGCTATGTGGAGCCGGGTTCATGGTCTATGTGATTACGCTGGCGGTGGTTGGTGTACGTCTAAAAGACTTCCGCAACCTGTAAGCCGGGGCGAGATGCCCAGTGGGGGCGGGGTAGGCTGGCATTGCCTGCTCCTGTATACTCCCGCGTTCGTTTTAATACCCAATCGAGGCAATGTAGCAGTCTGTGACTCCGGCGCCCCCTGTATTTATTCGTGGCCTGCATAACCTGCGCCCCTGGCATCGGGGCTGCGTCGCCACAATCGGCTCTTTCGACGGCGTCCACCTCGGTCATCAGGCGATTTTGCGTCAGTTAGCGCAGGCTGCCGAAGCGCATCAGTTGCCCTCGGTGGTGATCATATTTGAGCCCCAGCCCCACGAATTTTTTTCTGGCGATAAAGCGCCAGCACGGCTGATGCGTCTGCGGGAAAAAATCCAGGCATTGTTTGCCGCCGGTGTCAGCCGCATATTGTGCATCGAGTTCAACGAGTCCTTGCGCAATTTATCGGCGCAGGCGTTTATTGATCAGGTGCTGGTCAGTGGACTGGCTATCAAGCATTTGGTGGTGGGGGACGACTTTCGGTTTGGCTGTGATCGCAAGGGGGATTTCAGCCTTTTACAAACGGAAGGTGCCAGGCACGGCTTTACCGTGAGTGACACCTGTACGCTGCTGTTGCACGGTGAACGTGCCAGTAGTACCCGTATTCGTCATTTGTTGGAACTGGGTGATTTTGCCCGGGCCGAAGAACTCCTGGGCCGGCCGTATAGCATTACCGGACGGGTAGGTTATGGCCAGCAACTGGGCCGCAAGCTGGGGGTGCCGACGGCGAATATTCACCTGTGGCGTTACCGTTCGCCGCTGCACGGCGTATTTGCAGTGACGGCCAGATTCAAGCAGGGTGATGTACATCGGGGGGTAGCCAACGTCGGGGTGCGCCCTACGGTGAGTGGCGACAAAAAACCCATCCTGGAAGTGCACCTGTTTGATTTCGCTACAGCAATTTACGGCACCATGATAGAAGTGGTGTTTCATCAAAAGTTGCGCGATGAACAACGCTTTCCATCGCTGGAAGCCTTGCAGGCACAGTTACAGCAGGATATTAAACACGCGCAGGATTTTTTTAACTCTCAAACGTTAAGTTGACCGTGGATCATGACTGATTACAAAGCGACATTGAATTTGCCCAACACCGACTTCGCCATGAAGGCGAACCTGGCCCAACGTGAGCCCGAGATGCTCAAACAATGGCAAAGCAACAATATTTATCAGCAAATTCGCCAAGCCCGCGCCGGTCGTGAACAATTTATCCTGCACGACGGCCCACCCTACGCTAATGGCGATATTCATATTGGCCACGCGGTTAATAAAATTCTTAAAGACATCATCATCAAGAGTCGTACCTTGAGTGGCTTTGACGCCCCTTACGTGCCGGGTTGGGATTGCCACGGACTGCCGATTGAGCACAATGTAGAGAAAAAACTCGGCAAAGCCGGTGACAAAGTTGACGTAAAAACATTTCGCGCAAAATGTCGTGAATACGCCGCCAAGCAAGTGGCAGGACAAAAGCAGGATTTTATCCGCCTGGGCGTGTTGGGCGATTGGGACAACCCCTACTTGACGATGGATTACAAATTCGAGGCCGACATCATCCGCGCCTTGGGCAAGATTGCTGAAAATGGTCACTTGCATAAAGGATTCAAGCCGGTTTACTGGAGCGTCGTGGGCGGTTCTGCGCTGGCGGAAGCGGAAGTTGAATATCAGGAAAAAACCTCTTTTTCCATCGACGTAAAATTTGCCTTTGTCGATCAGGCGGCGGTTGAAAAAGCACTGGGTAAATTGACCGGGCGCGGGCAGATTTCGCTCGTTATCTGGACGACCACGCCCTGGACGCTCCCAGCCAACCAGGCCGTCAGTGCCAACGCGGAAGTGGATTATGTGGCGGTTCAGGTGGGCGAAGAGCGCCTGCTGATCGCGGAAAATTTATTGCTCAGTGTCATGGGCCGGGCAGGCGTCGCGGATTTTAAAGTGGTGGGTTATTGCAAGGGGGCTGTGCTGGAAAACCTGCAAGTCCAACATCCATTCTATGACCGACAAGTGCCAGTCATCCTGGGCGATCACGTCACCACGGAAGCGGGTACCGGCTTCGTACATACAGCACCTGATCACGGTGCTGACGACTTTGCAGTAGGCTTGAAGTACGACATCGGCACTCTCAATTATATTGACGACAATGGTTATTATCGCCCCAATGTGGCGATTTTTGCCGGCGACCATGTTTACAAGGTTGATGAAAAAGTTATCGATCTGTTAAAGGAAAAAAATGCACTGCTGGCACAAGGCAAGATCACGCACAGCTTTCCGCATTGCTGGAGAACCAAGACGCCGTTGATCTTCCGTGCAACACCGCAATGGTTTGTCAGCATGAGTAAAAACCATCTGCGTGAACAGGTTGCCCATGCGGTGGATGGTGTTCGCTGGGTGCCGGATTGGGGCAAGGCGCGCATCGATGCCATGCTGGCCAGCTCGCCGGATTGGTGCATCTCGCGGCAGCGTACCTGGGGAGTTCCCATTGCGTTGTTTGTGCATAAAGAAACCCAGGAATTGCACCCGGAAACGCCGCGCCTGATCGAAGCCGTCGCGCAAAAGGTGGAGCAGAATGGAATGGATGCCTGGTTTGACTTGGATGCTGCGGAATTGCTCGGCGCCGATGCTGAACACTACACAAAAGTGACTGATACCCTGGATGTCTGGTTCGATTCGGGCGTAACGCATTACGCCGTGCTGGCGCAACGCGCCGGCCTGCGTTTCCCGGCGGATTTATATCTGGAAGGTTCAGATCAACATCGCGGTTGGTTCCAGTCATCATTGAAAACCTCCATGGCGATCAATGGTGTGCCGCCGTATAAAACTGTCCTCACGCATGGCTTTACCGTGGATGCTCAAGGGCGCAAGATGTCCAAATCCATTGGTAACGTGATTCCGCCACAAAAAGTCATGAATGACCTGGGCGCTGATGTTTTGCGTCTGTGGGTGGCGGCGACCGACTTCAGCACCGAGATGAGCGTCTCGGATGAGATTCTAAAACGCACAGCGGATTCTTACCGTCGTATCCGTAACACCGCGCGTTTTATCCTGTCGAATTTAAACGGCTTTGATCCCTCAGCTCATGCGCTGGATATGCAGCAGATGCTGCAACTGGACCGCTGGATTGTCGGTCGCACCGCTGCGCTGCAGCAAGACATCATCAAAGCCTACGACAATTATCAATTGCACCTGATCTACCAGAAATTGCATAACTTCTGTGTGGTGGAATTAGGCGCGTTTTATCTCGACATTATCAAGGATCGCCAGTACACCACCAAAGCTGACAGCCTTGCGCGTCGCTCAGCACAAACGGCATTGCATTACATCATCGAAGCAATGGTGCGCTGGATAACACCCATTCTCAGTTTTACCGCTGAAGAAATGTGGCCGTTGATCCCGGGGCAGCGCGATAAAACAGTATTTGTGGCCGAGTGGTACAAGCTGCCGGCAATGCCCGCAGACTCCTTCGCCGATAGCTACTGGGATTTGGTTGCGCAGGTCAAAGATGAAGTCAATAAAGTATTGGAAGCCAAGCGCAACAGCGGGGAAGTCGGAGGCGGGCTGGGTACAGAAGTGACTTTGTATTGTGATAGCGAATTGCAACCAAAACTGCAGGCATTGGGTGATGAGCTACGCTTTGTCCTGATCACCTCAACCGCCGAAGTGCGTCCCGCTGCTGAAGCAAATCATGCGGAACCGACGGCGCTGAAAGGTTTACGTGTTGCGGTTAAAAAGTCTGCTCATATCAAATGTGCGCGCTGCTGGCACCATCGTGCCGATGTTGGTGCAAATGCCGCGCACCCGGAAATTTGTCTGCGTTGTGTTGAAAATGTGGACGGTGAGGGCGAGCAGCGTCAATTTGCCTGATCACACCGTGTAATGATGTTGCTATTAATGATGTTGCTAGGGAAAATTCATGCTGAATAAAATTCCTGCTCAAGCTTGGCGTTGGTATGGTCTGGCACTCTTGGTAATTGTGCTGGATCAAATCAGCAAACACTGGGTCGAAGCGGTATTGACGTATAACGAGCCGGTTGTATTTACCTCGTTTTTTAACTTTACCTTGCGTTACAACCCAGGCGCAGCGTTCAGCTTCCTAAGCGACGCCGGTGGCTGGCAACGATGGTTTTTTACTGTTGTGGCGATTGTCGTCAGTGCATTGCTGGTGGTGTGGATTGCGCGCGTCGCTGCGACAAAAAAACTGGAGGCCTTCGGCTTGACCATGATCCTCGGTGGCGCCATCGGCAATGTCTATGATCGTATCGTGCTGGGCCATGTTGTCGATTTTATTGTGGTGCATTATCAGGATTATTATTGGCCCGCTTTTAACCTGGCAGACTCTGCCATTACCTTAGGCGCCATCCTGTTGATTGCCGATATGATTTTCACCAAGGAAAAGCCAGTCAATGCGTGAATTAACCGTCGGACCAGGTACGAAAGTTACCCTGCATTTTTCGCTGACCCTCGCGAACGGCGATGTGATCGACTCCAATTTTGAACGCGATCCGGCCACCTTTACCGTGGGTGACGGCAGCTTATTGGTAGGATTTGAAAAAGCGATCTTCGGTATGCAGGAAGGTGACCGCGAAACATTTTTGATCAAGCCCGAAGAAGGGTTCGGCCAGCGTAACCCCAATAATATCCAGGAAATCGCGCGCGATCAGTTCAGTGAGGATATTGAGTTAAGTGAAGGGCTGATGCTGTCATTCGCTGATGCGCAGAAAACTGAATTGCCCGGGGTGGTACAACGTTTTGACGATGAACGGGTAATTGTTGACTTTAACCATCCGCTGGCAGGGCGCGACATCCTGTTTGATGTGGCCATCTTGCGTATAGAACCTGCACAGGTACATTAACACTATGCAAATTAAACTTGCCAACCCACGGGGCTTTTGTGCCGGTGTTGATCGCGCCATCGACATTGTGAATCGTGCACTCGATGTATTTGGGGCACCGATTTATGTGCGCCATGAAGTGGTGCATAACAAATTTGTGGTGGATTCGCTACGCGAGCGCGGCGCTGTGTTTGTCGATGAACTGGACCAGGTGCCGGATGATGTGATCGTTATCTTCAGTGCTCACGGTGTTTCCCAGGCTGTGCAGCAGGAAGCGAAACGGCGCAGCCTTCAGGTTTTCGATGCCACCTGCCCGCTAGTGACCAAGGTCCATATGGAAGTGATGCGTTACAGCCGCGAGGGTCGCGAGTGCATTTTGATTGGCCACGCAGGCCATCCGGAAGTCGAAGGGACCATGGGGCAATACGACAACAGGAACGGGGGTGAAATCTACCTCGTTGAAGACGAAGAAGACGTTGCCCAGCTTCAGGTGAAAAACCCTGAGGCTCTGGCTTATGTGACGCAGACCACCTTGTCCATGGATGATACGGCCAAGGTTATCGATGCGCTGCGTGAAAAATTCCCCAGCATCCAGGGCCCGCGCAAAAACGATATCTGTTATGCCACTACCAACCGCCAGGACGCGGTACGTCAGTTAGCGTTGGAATGCGACCTGGTATTGGTGGTCGGATCGCCCACCAGTTCCAACTCTAACCGCCTGCGTGAACTGGCGGAGCGATGCGGCACCGAGGCTTATCTCATTGACGGCCCGGATGATATTCGTTGTGAATGGTTACAAGATAAAGCCAGTATCGGTATTACGGCAGGCGCATCCGCCCCGGAAGTTCTGGT
>DATJLH010000080.1:0-19664 GCA_035490615.1 Cellvibrio sp. | reverse complement strand
AAATTGGGCGGTGAAGGCGCAGGGAAAAAAGCCGAAGACCTGTTAAAAAATATCTTCAACAAAAAGAAACAAGATGAGCAATGATTTTTCCCGCGCCGTCCTTACCTGGTTTGACAAACACGGTCGCAAAACCCTGCCCTGGCAACAGGGCATTACGCCTTATCGCGTGTGGTTATCCGAGATCATGTTGCAACAGACCCAGGTCACCACGGTCATTCCATACTTTGAGCGTTTTGTTGCGCGTTTTCCGGATGTAGCCAGCCTCGCGGCTGCACCGATTGATGACGTACTGCATTTATGGACCGGCTTGGGCTATTACGCCCGGGCGCGCAACCTGCATCGCTGTGCCCAAGCTGTCGTACGCGATTACGCTGGCGAATTTCCTGATAGCGTCGAGGCACTGGCAGAATTACCGGGCATCGGTCGCTCTACCGCTGGCGCTATTGTGAGTATTGCGTTCAAACAACGCGCCGCGATCCTTGATGGCAATGTCAAACGCGTACTGGCCCGCCACCATGCTGTCGCTGGCTGGCCCGGCGAAGCCAATACCCTGAAAACCTTGTGGGCCCACGCCGAAACACACACCCCCAAAAAACGCGTCAATGATTACACCCAGGCGATGATGGATCTCGGTGCCACCTTGTGCACACGCAGTAAACCCGCCTGCGAACGCTGTCCGGTGATGAGCACCTGTGTAGCCTATGCAACGGGCAAGGTGAGCGTGTATCCCGGTAAAAAACCGAAGAAAACCTTGCCGGAAAAAACCGTGCAACTGCTGATGCTGCGCAATCCATCCGGCGATATCTTGTTGCAACAACGACCGCCGCAAGGCATCTGGGGTGGGTTGTGGAGTTTTCCGGAGATTGCGTTGGATATGGATGCTGAAGACTACGCGGAGGATCGTTTTGGCAAGGTTGTCGCCAGTGAAACCTGGGATGCTTATCGCCACACCTTTAGCCATTATCATCTCGATATTACCCCGGTCTTAATACAATTAAAAAAAACACCCACTAATATTGCCGAAGCGCACCAGACGCTCTGGTACAACCCGCACCAACCCGGCACCATCGGATTGGCCGCGCCGGTAAAGAAATTATTGGAAAAATTAGCGGAGTTTGATCCTCGGCGTTAAACGTTCTGTCGTAGGTATGAGCAGGCGCTACAAGGCCGGGCGTGACCTGGCCAGAACCATGTTACAACCGCACACCGCCTTATCTCATCCAACATCTACGGGTTTTATTATGTCCTCAACCACGCCGGAGCCATTATCGCGTCGCCGCATTTTGCTCGATTTACTACACCCTTATCGATTACGTATCGCCCTCGCGTTGATAGCGTTGATCGTGGCAGCGGGTTGCATCCTGTTTATCGGCCAGGGCTTGAAACAAGTTATCGACCACGGCTTTATTGCCGGCAGTGAAGCGTTATTGGATTACGCCTTGCTCGGGTTGCTGGGCGTGATTGTGGTGTTATCGCTCGCGACCTTCAGTCGTTTTTATCTCGTATCCTGGCTAGGTGAACGCATTACCGCCGACTTACGTCGCCGCGTGTTTGCCCACCTGTTAACCCTGCCACCGGCCTTCTTCGAACAAAACCGCACCGGTGATGTGCTGTCGCGCTTAACCAACGATACAACGCAATTGGAAACGGTGATCGGCTCCAGCGTCTCCATGGCGTTGCGCAACGTTTTGTTGCTGATCGGCGGCTTGATCATGCTGGCGATCACCAGCCTTAAATTAACCGCGCTGGTGTTATTGGCTATTCCGTTTGTGTTGGTGCCCATCATTACCTTCGGGCGTCGATTGCGTAAGTTGGCGCGGGCCAGTCAGGATCGCGTCGCGGATGTCGGTGCCTACACCGATGAAGTCATCCACGAAATTCGCACCGTGCAAGCCTACGGTCACGAGAGCGCCTCCACAGCAGAATTCAATGCGCGTGTGGAAGATACCTTTAGCACTGCCGTAGCCCGCATCCGCCAGCGCGCCCTGTTGGTTGCCGCGGTGATTACACTGGTCTTCAGTGCGATTGCATTAATTTTATGGGTCGGCGGCCACGACGTATTGGCCGGCCGCATCAGCGGCGGTGAATTATCCGCCTTCATTTTCTATGCCGTGGTGGTTGCCGGCGCGATGGGTACTATCTCCGAGGTGGTCGGCGATTTACAACGCGCCGCCGGTGCGACCGAACGCTTGGTGGAACTGCTGACTACGCCATCCACCATTATCATTGCGCCGCAGCCCACGCCGTTACCCCAACCCGCGCGCGGCGCCGTGAGCATGCAGCAGGTGCGTTTTGCCTATCCCACCCGCCCGGACACACCGGTATTTGACGACTTTACCCTGGAGATAGCCGCTGGTGAAAAGGTGGCATTGGTCGGCCCCTCGGGCGCCGGGAAAACCACGGTGTTTCAGCTTCTGCAACGCTTTTACGATCCCTTGGCTGGCAGGGTTTGTATCGATGGTATCGACTTAACAACAGCTGACCTCAATGACGTGCGCCGGCATATTGCCCTGGTGCCGCAAGACCCGGTGATCTTCGCCACCAGCGTGCGCGATAACGTGCGCTACGCGCGACCGGATGCCAATGACGATGACGTCATCGCTGCGTGCGAGGCGGCTTATGCGATGGAATTTATCCAGGCGCTGCCGGAAGGCCTGGATACGTTTCTCGGCGAGCGCGGTATCCGGTTGTCCGGCGGACAAAAGCAGCGTCTCGCCATCGCCCGGGCCATCCTGGCGGATCGTCCGATCCTGTTGCTCGACGAAGCCACCAGCGCACTGGACTCCAACAGCGAACTCGTTGTGCAACAAGCGCTGGAACATCTAATGAAAAACCGCACGACGCTGATGATCGCGCACCGTCTCTCCACGGTGGTGAATGCGGATCGCATCCTGGTGCTGCAATCCGGGCGGATTGTGGCCAGCGGCACGCACAACAGGTTACTGGCAGAAAATCCCCTCTACCGACAACTGGCGCGCTTGCAATTCCAGCTGGATGCGCCGGTCGTATAGGCAGGGATATTACACACTGGTGTACTTGCGTTGCAGCGATGCCCCCTTAAGGCGGTAAGGGGCCCCATTACGTTGATAAAAATAAGTTTGGTAAAAAAATTTCCCGCCACAATGCCTGAGCTGTTAGGCTTTGTGGCCTATTGATCTCTACATAAATTGATACCTGCACAAGCCCCCAGCAGAGGGGCGAGAACATCCGCACAATAACCCGATAATAATGGGAGACTCACTGTGAAAAAAATCATTCATAGCCTGGGGTGGCTTGCCGTGTTGCTCAGCGGCATCGCGAGCGCTGCAGACACCGCGCTACAGGTTTATACACGCGACACCCACTCACTCAATGGCGAGTGGCGCATCATTGTCGATCCTTACGAGAACGGTTTTTATAACTACCGTTATGAGCCTTTTGATCAACAGGAAAATCCTTCCGTTAACGCCTTCTTCACCGACTCGAAGATGCAAAAATCCACCGACCTGGTGGAATACGATTTTGATAAAGCCCCCACGCTGCAAGTCCCCGGCGACTGGAATACGCAAAACGAAAAACTCTATTACTACGAAGGCAGCGTCTGGTATCGCAAAACATTTGATGCGCCGGCGATGCAAGATACAGATCGTGTCTTTGTCTATTTTGGTGCAGTTAATTATCGGGCCGATGTGTACCTGAATGGAAAAAAACTCGGCGTCCACGTCGGCGGATTCACACCCTTCCACTATGAAATTACCGACAAGATAAAAGCGCAAGGCAATTCGCTGATTATTAAAGTCGACAACAAACGTCACGCCGATGCCGTGCCCACATTGAACACCGACTGGTGGAACTACGGTGGCATTACGCGTACCGTGCAATTGGTGGTTGTGCCGGAAACATTTATTCGTGACTACACCATTGCACTGACGTCACTGGAAAATAAAACCGTGTCCGGCCGCGTATTACTTGACGGTGCCAAAGGCGGCGAAACCGTGCAACTGACACTGCCTGAATTGAACATCAAACAAACACTCAAAGCGGATAAAAACGGGCAGGCAAGTTTCCGCTTTTCGGTACCCGATGCGCAGTTCTGGTCACAGGAAAACCCCAAACGCTATACCGTTGAACTCCTGTCAGGCGCAGACAAGCTGACCGACAAGATCGGCTTGCGCACCATCACCACCAAAGGAAAACAATTGCTGCTGAATGGCGAGCCCTTGTTCCTGCGTGGCATTTCCGTGCACGAAGAATATTCGGCCGAAAATGGCGGGCGTGTGCGCAACAGAGGCGAAGCAAAACAATTGCTCCTCTGGGCCAAGGACCTGAACGCTAATTTTGTGCGGCTCGCCCATTATCCGCACAACGAAGATATGGTGCGTCTCGCCGATGAAATGGGGCTGTTAGTCTGGTCGGAAATCCCCGTGTACTGGACCATCAATTGGACCAACGAAGCCACGTACCAAAATGCCGAAGACCAACTCAGCGCGATGATTGAGCGCGATAAAAATCGCGCGGCTATCATCATCTGGTCACTCGCCAATGAAACCCCTGTGTCCGATGCGCGCAATCGCTTTCTCGAGCGCCTGGCTAAAAAAGCGCGCTCACTGGATAACACGCGCTTACTCAGCGCCGCGATGGAAAAACATTACCGCAACGACAACCCCAACATCGCGGTGGTGGAAGATCCGCTCGCCGAACTTGTCGACCTGGTGAGTTTTAATCAGTACATCGGCTGGTACGATGGTCTGCCGGAAAAAGCAGAGCGCGTCACCTGGGAAATCCCTTACAACAAACCGGTGTTTATCAGCGAATTCGGCGGCGGCGCCAAGCAGGGTTACCACGGCGATGCCAACACCATCTGGACCGAGGAATACCAGGAAAGCATCTACCTGAAAACCCTCGCGATGCTCGATAAGATCGACGGCTACGTCGGCACCTCGCCCTGGATTCTGGCAGACTTCCGCTCGCCGCGCCGCCTGCTCAACGGCATCCAGGACGACTTCAATCGCAAGGGTGTCGTGTCCAACAAAGGCATCAAGAAAAAAGCATTTTATGTACTGCGCGATTACTACCAGGCAAAAGCCAAACCGGTGACGCAGGAATAGCTTCACCTTAAAAGCTTGATTCGTTATCTTTTGAAGTGGTAGCCACAAATCACTTGATGTGAGCCGTACAATCAGGGCTTTTCATCACAGAAGGATAAAGATGACCGGTTTACGTCTACGGATGCGTGAAGAGTTGGAGCAACGCTATAACAAGTTGCGGCTTGATGCTCTAAATAGCGCCAATCAAGTGCTTGATGACCCGAACATTCGACTCAAGCTGGTGGATAGCGGCACCTACGCTGCATTTAAGCAATGGGATAAACAGCCAGATCGCATCAAAGATTGGAACTGGCCAAGTACTCTACAGGAATGGAAATTAAAGTTTCCCAAGCGTTTTGAAGCAGCTGCATGGAAAAACATAAGCTGGCAGGTTTGTCACTTGGTAGACCCACTTATGCAGGAACAGGTTTGAGGCTGGATTACATTGAAAAAGCACCCGTTACGGACATTCGCCTGGTTGAAACCATGCTGGTGGCACTAACCGCCTATGGTGTACTTCTGGGAGCAAATCACTTAAAAATTATGCATCCAGTGAATACAACCGTAAGGGATTATTATGTGAGCTTCGGTTTTACTTATATACGTGGGCAGGATTGCTGCATCAGGAGATTATGACATGGGGCATATTAAACACATTAAAGATAAGCAGGATGAAAAGCTAAAGAATAAATCCGATGAAGAAAAAGCCCTCGCGGCTGCGCGCCGTGCCATGGAGGAAATGCGACGGAAACGCCATCTTAAAGAGCCGGATCAGTTGGCCTCCGGCAAGTCGGACAAAGATGGAAATATGGTGATTGAAGAACTGACGCCTGATGAGGAAATAGATATTGATGGCGTTGAGACCAAGGAGTCCAAAGATGACTGAACCCCAAAAACTGAAAAGCCTGTCACCACAAGAAAAGCAATATGCCGTACTACCCAATGAAGCTGACCCAAAATCTTCCTTACCCAAGGCAATGGCAGCAGCACTCAAAGCCAGCGGCATGGCGAAGAAAGCCAGAAAGGCTAAATAGACAACATCACGTTAATTGGATGGCGCAGATAATATAAAGCAATCGCTGGCATCCACCGGGCTGCGCCGTTATCCTGCGCGCTCCCGAATGTAGCAGGAGGATTCACCATGCCTCGTACCGTTTTCTGTCGCAAATACAAGCAGGAACTGGAAGGCCTTGACCAACCGCCGTACCCCGGCGCCAAAGGCCAGGACATCTACGACAACATCTCCAAAAAAGCCTGGCAGGAATGGATGGCACACCAGACCATGCTGATCAACGAGAAACGCCTCAGCCTGATGGACATGGGCGCCCGGACGTATCTGGCGGAACAAATGACACGCTTTCTCTCCGGGGAAGACTATGATCAGGCGGAAGGTTACGTGCCGCCGAGCAATAAATAACCAACTGGCATAAAGATCGCGGAGAAAGAGGACAAAATTGCTGCCGCAGGCTTGACTCGCTCTGGCCGAGCAGGTTTAATACGCGCCTCTTGCGCAAGCAAGATTCCAAGCCCAGATAGCTCAGTCGGTAGAGCAGTGGATTGAAAATCCTCGTGTCGGTGGTTCGATTCCGCCTCTGGGCACCATGAATTACACATAAAAGGCTCGATCTTCGGATCGGGCCTTTTTTGTTTTTGGGCATGTAAAAAGACCATCCATTGATGAACGACAGAAAAACTAAAAACGGAATTGCTGAGTAATTTTTGAAGGAACCGGGAAAATGTTTTAAGCAGACGAGTATCGTTTAATCAATACTGATTCGGTTCAATATCGCGACGGCAGGCGAGGATGTGGGTGGCGATTTCGCGGGGGGTTTTGCCCAGGTTGAGCAAGCTTTTGATGATGGTTTTTTCTTCGATGGTGAGCGTCTTGCCGTTGAGCATGGAATCCACCCAGTCTACCGTTACGCGGTAGGACAGCCGGAGGGCTTCGTCGAGGATCAGCTCAGCCGGTACGCCGAAGCGTTGGTAATACTCGACGAGGGATTTCTCCCAATCGTACAAGTCCCGGTGCAGTAATCGGCTCGTCGCTATTTTTTCGCATTCGTCCATCAGAAGTTGTTATCCGATTGTGTTATTTAAAAAGCATGTAGCCGATACGGCTGAATATATAGCACATCCTATCAGTGGGCATAGGGGATCGATGTGCGATATCTGTTGAAAACCGGGTAATTACCACTGTAAAGATTCGTTTATTCCGGGCGCTGCATGTCTGCTGCCCCTCTCAAGCAAAAAAGCTCGCCTTTAAGCGCGCCTTTCCCTCATCAATAACAGTGTACACGCTAGTTCTCACCTTGTTCGAGCTTCTTTAGAGACCACCGCCTCTCATTTTTATTTTTAATTAATTGTGTGAAATTAATAGAAAATAAATGCGCAGGAGTCTATTCATCCTGTTGCGGCGAGTCTTCGGGTCCGGCGCCTTCCTCCAGCTCGTCCGGGTCTATTTCTTCCTGCTGTGCTTCATCCAATCCTGCCTTCATCTTCTGGACCTGATCCATAAAGGTGTCTATTGAAATGTCCGGACTTTGTCGCAGCGCAGGCGGCATGAGGTCGTGCATGTACAACTCACCTGCCAGGCGGCCGGTGTTTTGATAACTGTTGATAACACTGAGGCCCATCGCCCCCACCGCAAGCAGTACTGTCAATACACCCCATTGCCAGCGCCGCCGAGGCATCACAGTCACCATGTGGAAAAATAAAACCACGGCGATGACCACCGTATCGAAATGCGTGGAATACCGGGTAAAAAACTCCAGCGAGAAAGCAAAGGCCAAATAACTGCTCAACAAACTCCATAATTCGCCGAGGATCAGTCCGCTGGCGGCAATAAACAAATGCCGCCCAAAGCGTAATTGACCGCTGAAAAGATGGGTAACCAGCGCCCAGGCACCGCTCCAGAACACCATGCTAATGGCCACGGTGGCGATCTCGCTCAGGTACTCCAACCATTCGGTTTTGCCGGTCTGGTTTAACCAATGGGCGAAGGATGCCTGGAGCGCAATCAGCACCAACCCCGCCAGCAGCGGCGGCCAACCTTCCCACTGGTGATTGGTGGAATCAGCCAACTCGTCGGCAACCACAAAATCGCGCTGACGCAGACGTATCGTGGTGTGCCCCAGGCGTACGCTTGTATGGTCATCCAGTCGCTGCTGCGGAACGCGCTGGCGCCGATAGACTATGCCATTGCGTGACTCCAGGCTGCGAATCTGCACATCACCGCCCTCGGTGGTTTCAATAACGGCATGATGCGCTGCCGTGTGCGGGTCATCCAGGATAATGTCGTTGTCGTAGGCGCGCCCGATACGAATGGGTAGATCATGAAACGGAATGCGTTGTTTCACATCGCCGTTGCGCGCCAGGATTTCTACAAAGAACGCGTGACTCATTCGGCGGCGCTCCCTGTTGTTTTATCTCCGGTTGTTTCACCTGCTGTTGCGGCTTCATCGGTTGCGCGCGTGACGGCGTTTAGTAATTGTCGGGTTATTGCCATGCCGTTGTCATATGAAATGCCGCGCAATTCATACAGACTTTTGACGCTCATAAGCGGATCATCGGTGGTGATTGTCAGCAGCGTGAAATTGTACAAGCCGGCAAATTTGCGATAGGCCGATGCACACAACACAGCCCGCATCGGCAGATGGTCGTTGGCCACAAACTCTTCGGTGCATTGCTGCGCGGTCACTTCTTCACTGCGATGGCTGCTCCAGATTTGATGACTGAAACTGTCGCTGACCAGCCGCGAAAAACGCAGTGGGTTATCTTTTTTACTGCTGATCAGCTGATGATCGAAAGACACACGACCGGTCTGCAAGTTGCCGGAGATAAACACCACCGATTCCATGCCGCAATAGATACTGTCGGTGGTGTAATTTTCCTGGGTGTGGTCTTCCGAGCTACCCCAGCAACGCAACTGTTCTGATTCCCGCACGGGGATTTGATAGGGACCCAGCGTCTTGTGGGTAAGGGGTTCGCTCAACAGGTGATCCATCATGACTTGTTGATAATCCAACAGCTGCTCGCCGATGATGGGTTTGAAATCCGCTGGCGGTGTTGCCTGGCCTTGGGCGAGTGTGACCAACTGCTGCAAATAGCGGGCAGGCACCAAAAAACTGACCAGTTCCCCGTCGCGTCGATGCGATACATTAACCCCGGCAATGTCGCCGGCAGCGGTGATGTTGGGCCCACCACTCATACCGGGATTCAGGGGTCCGGTAAACATCAAATGATCGGAAAACCCTCGCCGGCTGATGCCGTTGTAGGTACCTTCAGAGATGGCAAAACCCAGGTCCAGCGGGTTGCCGAGCGAATAAAGATCCTCGCCTTGCTCCAACACCGGCAACTCGTCCGGCAGCTGAAAAGAACCGGTGCCGGTACGATCCACGCGCACGATGGCCAGATCGCGCAACACATCAAGAGCGATTAACTCCACCGCCCCTTTTTTGCCATCGGTATCCACGTATTCACCGATATATGTCTCGGGTTCCAGTGCAATCTGGGAGATGACATGGTAGTTGGTCACCGCCAGGTTGCCTTCGCCCAATAAAAAGGCTGAACCCGTCGTGGATTGGCTGCGCCCATTGCGCAGCAACACGCGCAATTGCAATAAGTCTTTCTTGGCCGACGCATATAAGCGTTGCGCACTGGATGAAGGGGGAGCGATTTTTTCGGTGGCGGTTTGTGCCTGGAGCGGAAGCACTGCCGTCGCACAGGCGATCAACACCATCCACCGAACAGCGCGTGCCGACCTGCGGCATAACGTCGATAACAAGGGAAGCCTTCCTTTCAATCAATAGAACATAACGAGCAGACGGCGAAACACCCACTCGATCTACAGGTGACGAGGTGTTCGAGTCTACGTGACCCATCAACGGGCGCCAAGCAGGTTTTGTGGACCGATAAAGATTCCTGCACGAGGCGTTCACCCTCTTACTAAAATAAACCGGGTGACCTGAATCCAAAGCGCACTCCGGGTGCGTCACAGTAGTAACCGGCGCTTTCTTCGCGATAGCAGCCGCACCTTATGACCACGAGGATTTTGTTATGGAGTTAATTACCTCCCGAATGTTTCATAGCGGTTCGATCAACCCGGCCGGACTTTTGCTGTGCGTGTTGCTGTTGTTGGCGATGCATGCATGGGCGGAAGATCCTCAAACGCCAGATGTTGCGCCCCCGCAGACCCAGGCACCGATGCCCGAGACACCGCCGGTGCTGCCGTCTATCCCGGAAGAGCCGATGGCGGTACCGGCCATTCCCGGATCGGCACACCCGAACATCAACGACGAGGTGCTGGAACGTCACATCGCCGAACAAATCTCGCGCAATATTGAACAGGAGTTGGGGCAAGCCTTTGGCTCTGAACATAACGTGGGTCGCGCGTTGCTGATCCCGCTGTTTGCCATCTTCTTTATCTTCGGCGGCCCGGTCATCCTGGTGATCTTCCTGGTCCTGATGCACTACCGGGCCAAGGCGCGCCGGGAGCGTTTGCAAAGCGAGAACATTGCGCAGTTGCTCGCCGCCGGTAAAGACGTTCCGCTGGAGCTGTTGCGCGGCGACGAAGCCAGCAGCGCCGTGGCCGAAGACAACCTGCGCAAAGGAGTCAAAAACATCGGTATCGGTACCGGCCTGCTGATATTCCTGACCTTGTTCCTGGGCATCGGCATCGGCTCTGTGGGCTTCATCATCATCGGCCTGGGCATTTCACAGCTCGTCGTCTGGAAGTTGGCTGACAGCAAAAACACACAGCTCAAAGCCCAGGACTGAACACCATGTCGGTCTCCGATCAGGACCTGATTGCACGGGTCGTTAGCGTTAAAGACCAGCATGCCTTTGCGCAGCTGGTCTTGCGCTATCAGTCGCAACTGCGCCTGTGGGCGCGGCGCCTGTGCAATGGCGATGTTCATCTTGCGGATGACCTCGCCCAGGAAACGTTTATCAAGGCGTATGCCGCGTTGGCAGGATTTCGCGCAGAGGCGAAGTTCTCCACCTGGCTGTATCGCATCGCCTTCAACATTGCGGCCAATCGCTGGCGCGCCAAAAAGATCGACTGGTGTGAACTGGAAGAAAATGAGGATGCCGAAACGGAGGTGTGCGAACTGCAGCAATTCGCGGCTAAAAAGGATGTGACATCCGCCATGGAGCAATTGAGTCCGGCCCAGCAACTGGCCATTCGCCTGTGCTATGAAGACGGGTTTTCCCACGACGAGGCGGCAGAGATCATGAGCCTGCCGCTCGGCACGGTTAAAACCCACATCGCACGGGGCAAACAAAAACTGCAAAAGCTCTTGTCATCCTGGAGTGAAGTCGTATGATCAAACCCACTGACACTCATCAGCCCTTTACCATGAACTCACCCGATGAATTCGATCAACTGCTGACCCGACAGCTGCGCGACAGCCAGGACTACCTGGCCGATGACGGCTTTACCGCTGGCGTTATGGCGCAGCTCGATAACCGGCCGGCCCTCAGCCGCCGGGCGCAATGGCTGATCACCGGTATTCCGTTGGTGCTGATCAGCGGGATAGTCTTTAGCCAGTTACCCGTGCAGGACATCGGCCTGATGGTCGGCAATAGCCTGGAAACCCTGGCCCCCGTCACGGTGATCAAGCTGGGTGCGATATTATCCGGCGGTATCATCCTCGCCAGCCTGGGCTGGCTTGCGCGGCAGGCACGCCTGCTGTAGCCCCTCCGCAGTCATTACTTCCATTCGAAATAATAATGGCCAACCTCATGACGCATTAACAGTTGTAACCGGTTACTTAAATACGAATAATGCAAAAGCTAATTAGCTGAAATATCGATAAAAATAAATGTAACCGACTACAAGCCTCCACTCTACTCGTCATAATAATGAGGACATAACAATGAGTATCGTTAAATATCTTGCCGTTATATTTTCACTGTTGCTGCTCAGCACTGGCAGCCTTGCGCAGAATTACCCGACCTGTTCCAGCGCCGCCTCCGATCCGGACGGTGATGGCTGGGGCTGGGAAAACAGCCAAAGCTGTATCGTGTCATCGGGCGGCTCCGGGAGTTACCCGACCTGCAGCAGCGCTGCATCTGACCCGGATGGTGATGGCTGGGGCTGGGAAAACAACCAGAGCTGCCAGGTTGCCAGCGGTGGAAGCTCCGGCGGCTACCCCACGTGCAGCAGCGTCGCTTCCGACCCGGATGGTGACGGTTGGGGCTGGGAAAATAACCAGAGCTGCCAGGTTGCCAGCGGCGGTAGTAGTTGTGGCACCGGTAGCTGCCCCGGCTCACTGAACTGCCCCAGCGGAATGAGCTGCGGTTGTTATACCGTGTCCGGATTGGGCGCCAATAAGCAAGCCTACCTGAATGCCGGCGCGGATCGCCGCTTCCTGGCCTCCGCGATGATGGAAACCGAGCGGATGGATACCAACTATGCCTATGGTGATAACAAAACCGGCGACGCGTTTAATGCCGGCGCCACCAAGCAAAACTGGGGCATGATGCGGCAGTGCCATGCGGAATGGCGCGGCTACAGCGCCAATGACTATGCAGTATCCGCGGCAATGAACAGCAGCCGCAGCCTGGACGTACAGGTATACAACGAATGCCGCAACTACTACGGCAACCAATGGTTTGCCGGCCACCGCAATGGCTCCAGCGGTCTGGCAAACCCGAATACGCAAGACATCAACAATTTCCGCACGGGCTATGAATGGACGTACAACCAATTGGCAGGGCACGAATGCGATGATGTGCGTTTTTGGGTAGATATCCCGGCCATTTAACTCGGAGATGCCCGCTGTTAAACAGCGGGCATGTTTATCGGACTAGAAAAAGATAAGGTAAATCAGCAGCGCATAAAGACCGTATTGAATGCCGTAGTACAAGGGCGAACTAAACGCCTTAATCTTCTTGCCCAACACACGCAATTTATACACATGGGCAAAAGCCCGATTCAAAAAGCCGACCTTATCCCCTTCAATATTCTTGGTTGCCGCCGCGGCCAACACCACGCGCGAAAACAGTCGATTAAACCAATCCACCAAAAAGAAATTTACCGGGCGCTTTACATCCAGAAACAAAATAATCCGGTTTTTATCAGTGCGATTCTCGGCGAAATGGATAAAGGTTTCATCAAAGATTACCGCTTCACCATCGCGCCAGGAATATTTTTGCCCGTCCACATCAATGTAACAGTCATCGGAATTCGGCGTCACCAAGCCCAGGTGATAGCGCAATGAACCCGCGTAAGGATCACGGTGTTTTACCAGCCGCGCGCCTGGCGGCAGCATGGTAAACATGGCGCCCTTGATACTGGGAATTTTATTGATCAGGGCAACTGTATTCGGGCAAAGCTGGTTCGCCGATGTCAGGGTAGCGCCGTACCATTTAAGGTAGAAACGCTTCCACCCCGTGCGAAAAAAAGAATTAAACCCGAGATCATCCAGGTCATCGGACGCTTTTATACGCGATGCCTGATTAAGGCCCACCGCTTCATCGCGAATCACCTCCCAATTATCTTGCAACAACTTCAACTCCGGGAAATGGTTAACGTCAATATATGCCGTGTTCTTCAGGCGTGAAAAGGCATAGAACAGGCAATTAACCGGCGCCATGATGTTGGAGTGATCAGAAATTCTACGGGTGAGTTTGGTGTGTTGAACGACGCCACGCTGCTGAACATAAATGGCGCACATAATAAAAATGACGAGCAGGGTCAATCCCATGATGACATCTCAAACCTATTCCAGAAAATAACAACGTCAAGGCGGAAAACAATATATCCACCTATGCGTCTTTTCAATGGGTGTTGAAATATTTTTTGTAAGAAATTATTCAGGACTGCTGACAAAAAGTGTCAGGATATGGGTGCTTGTACAGCCAGATTTTAAGAATTTTTTAAGAGAATACTTTTATACCGCAATATCAAAATGCATAACATCTTCCCGCGCACCTAATTTGGTATAGAGCGCTACCGCTGGATCATCACCATAATCTGCCTGCACAAATATCACATAGGCACCGCGCGCGGCGGCGATAGCACGCAAGGACTGGATCATCGCTGTCGCAATACCTTCGCGGCGATGGGCTGCGTCAACCGCCAGATCATAAATATAAATTTCACTGCGCTCCTGCTCAAATTTATGTAACTCATACGCCGCCAATGCACCGACTACCTGGTTATCCTGGATGGCAACCAGTGCAATAAAATAATCACTGCCCAACAACTTCCGCAGATACGCGTTTCCGGGGCGCCGGGCTGTATAGGTTTCCACCTCGTTGAAAGCATCCCCGAAGAGCGACAGCATCGAGTCCATCAGCTCCAGGTCTATCGCGGATAATTGTTTAATAGAGAAAGAGGTCGGCATTATTCAGTCACCTTCTGGTAGATCACCGCATGAGAAGAAAACAATTGCGTGTAGCGTTCGTTGTAACGGAATTTGTAATCGAAATCTGCCTCCGTCAGCTTGCGCCAGCCGCCATCAAAATACGCGTTAATATCATCAGTCGTACCCGAAAAATCGTCCAGGTATTGCTTGCTCCACTGGTAGCTCGACGCCAGCGCCAGCACGCCGCCTTGCCGTGTGGCTTGCTGGGTTGCGCGGACAATCTCCAGCGGATTGGTGGCGTTATCGATGACATTCAAACAAAACACCCAGTCGAATTGCCGGGAGAGCGTGCCTGCCACTAATGGAGTGTCGAGCACGGTAAATGTTACATGTTGACAGCTATTGGCAATTGTCTGCGTGTCGACTTCCATCTCTTCGAGTTCCTTGAGGCTTTTAATATAAGGAAACCGAGTGGATTGTCCTTCCATTAGCAACCGGCGAAAACCATCGCGCAACCGCTGTGATGGCTCCACTACCGTGATGTCGGTTAAAGAAGGATTGCGCTGAATCGTTTCGTAACATACCCGCCCCAGGGCCGGCCCGATCTCCAATAAGGATTGAGGAATCACTGTCGCGTTTGCAGATATCCACTGCCCCACGTCGCGAAAGTAAGGTGAATCTATATAGGTTTCCGGGACGGGTTTTGATTTTGAGACAAGCGGCTGGATAAAGCCCAGCTCCCTAAACTTGCTTAACCAGGCAGCCTCAAAATAAGAAGCCAGGCCTTTTTCATCAATATAAAAATCATCTTTATCTTTCACAACCATTTTCCCTATATTTTTATTGTGCAAAGCAACTGCATAGAAACCCATTCAGATGAGCGCCTTCATTTTCAGCAAACCAAAGGCTGCTACCGTGGTGGCGTCCTTGATCTCTCCGGCAAGGATCATCTGTTCAACATCATCCACAGTAAAAGGCTGGGTAATCAACCCATGCTCTTCCGGTTCAATTTGCGCAGAAGATTGGGTTAAATCCGTAGCGAAGAAAATGTCGTAGCCTTGTGTTGAATAGCCGTACGCGAGAAATAAATGGCCGACGTGACGGATGTCGTTGGCGATTAAACCTGTTTCCTCACGCAATTCTGCTGCCGCCAGAGCCACAGGCGCGATAGCAGAAGATTCCCATGAACCCTGCGGCAACTCCCAATAGCGCCCGGCCACTGGATAACGATACTGCTCGACCAAATACATCTGTCGATCCTGTACCGCGGCAATGACAGCAAAGTCAGCTTTCTCTACGACACCGTAAATACCCGTATGCCCCGATGGTCGTTCGATAGCATCTTCACGTACCGTCATCCAGCGATTGGCATACACCGTTTTGCTGCCGAGGGTTTTAATTTCTGCGGACATAATACAACCCGGTAAAATAATTAATACGCGCGCCCATCGTAGTGCTGTACGGGAATCGTCGTCAGGTCGATGTCCTCAATGCAGCGGATATTGATGGCTGCCATCACATTGCCATTGGGGTCTGTGCCTTCACCAAAAGGATGAATACCGCAGTCAGGACAGAAATGATGTTTGATGACGTGCTTGTTAAAGGTGTAGGTACTCATCGCGTTTTCCGGTGTTAACAGGTTAAGTGCGCTGCGCGGCATAAACCACAGCAGTGAACCCTTGCGCTGGCACATTGAGCAATTACATGATAATGCGCCGTCGATTTCGCCCTCTACCTCAAACGCAATTTTTCCACAGTGACAGCTGCCTTGGTATTTCATATCCATAACCCTCGATTAATGTGAAGAAACGAAGCAAATTTTTATAAACCGGCAAACACAAAGGGTTCGGCAACCTTGAAAGACGAAAGCGCATCGGCCGCATAGACTTCATGGTTTTCAACACCTAAGCGCTTGACTGGCTCACCTTTAGCAAAGTTAACCTGTTTAAGATCAACCCAGAATGTATTGGGTGTTAACGCCGTTTCAAAATAATAAACCAGATTCTTTTGGTCTGATACCGAGCGCCAGCGGGTTGACGAAATATTGGGTTCGGTTTCTGAGGAAATGCCGAAGGGAACAGAAGCGTTTCGGATAACACTGAAGACACTGGCAACCGCTACCTTAGCGTCGCTCGTTCTGGGAATGGCATTAATATAAAAGGACGCACGCACAAACCGATCAGCCGCGCGATTGGTGCCTGGCAACATGGTCAAACCACCGATTTGCTGCCAGTAGGCATTGAGCGCCAACTGCTGCTCAAAAATCGGCGAGTTGTCATGACCGTGTGCGACATATCGTGATGGATAACCAATTTGCCGTCTACATATTCAAAGATCGCATTACCGTGGCGCTGCATTCCTCGGGGAAACAGCCACAGATTTGCCGGAATTTCATCGCGCCAGTCCATGGATCGACCGGTAATAGTCAGACCATCCGGCCCCTGGTAAACCGCGCGCGTACACGCGAAGGCTGAGGTTGCCGCTATCGTCAGGAAAATACCCAGCGTAAGAATAAAACCGATAATGCTCTTCATCGCAACATCTCCTTTTAAGGTGAAAGAACGCTCTACAGTTATAGCCTCTCAATATGGATTGCGATAGTGAAATTGTTGTTCGCTCAACACTTCACGACTAACATTGGCCACCGCCTTAACCAGCCTTTCTCCGTAATCCTCTGATCAAACACCTGAGGTTTCGGTCGTTTCGGGTTAAGGGTGATGGTGTAGCTAAACAATGCATCCAGACCAAAAGGCGCAATGACTTCTAAGGCTTCAGAAGCGGTGAGCCGCACGCCAACCGCTGTTTCAACCTCTACCCAATAACTCATTGCGTCACACGTATTGCGATAGGGTGCATCGCCGTTTGCAAGGTGCATACGAGCCTGATTTTTTACTGACCAGGGAAGGTTGCGCATGGAATGCAATTCAGCTTCATAATGAATATCGGTGGTTTCAGCGGTGTGACTCGCGTTGTAGTAAATGAGGTCGATATCGTTCAGCAGCGTCGCTTCTCGCTTTCCGTGCAATTTGTCCCACACGAGATTACGCACAAAACCTGCCGCCAGGCACCAGTCGGAAAGATGACATTGACGCGCAAACCGGAGCGCTTCCATACGATGTTCATCTTCCGAGATCCATTGTTTAATTTGGGACTCATGGGTCATTGTCATCACGTCTTTCTGAATCCAACGGCTTGATCAGCGTCTTCGCTCAAGCGATAGAATGCCAATGCATTTTTATATAAAACTTTTTGTACACCGTCTTCACCCACCGCATTGACGATCAGGTCAATATCCTCATCCTGAAAAGGGCGAGGGGCGCGGGTTGAGGGGAGATCGGTACCGAACATCAAGGTGTCGGGATTGGCTGAGTAGAGTATCGACAATGCGTCGCGAACATTGAAATCTGTGCGGCCGAATCCGCTGGCTTTTACGCGAACGCCTCGCTCTGCCAATTTAACCAGCGTGGGAAAACCGCGTTTGGAGAGCCCCAGATGATCGATGCTGACCGATGGCAAACCAAGCAGTGTGTTGAACAATCCGGACAGATCAGCAGAATCAACATACAGTTCAACATGCCAGCCGACGAGCTCATAAACACGATGCGCCATCCGCTCAAGCTGATCGATGTCTGCTGAGCCTCCGCGTTTCAAATTAAATCTGAGCGCGCGTACACCTGCGGTATGCAAAGCAATCACCTGCTCATCAGACACGGATGCTGGCAATTGCGTTACGCCAACAAAAGATGGCCCTAACTGCTGCAATGCGGCCATCAGCCAGGTTTGATCAAAGGCTTGGAATGAGCCGGATACAAGCGCGCCACCCAGCAGATGATAATCCTTCACGCGCGCACGATAATCATCACAGCTAAAAGTCTCCGGCACATAACCATTGTTGGGCACCAGTGGAAATCCAGGCGCGATGATGTGCAGGTGCGAATCAAAGATGGTTATCGTGTTCAAACTTCACCTCTTGATCATTTATCATGACTTCAGTGAAAGATTATTTTCGTGACGCCGCTTTATCGCAAGAGATGGTGTTACTGCTGAGAATGTCACCTGATTGAATATCCTGCTTTTTGCCGTCCGGAATATATAAAGTCACATAATCCCCGATATACACTTCACCATTGAAATTATCCGGGTCTTGCAGATCTTTCACGTTCAATACTCTGACGGTGTTTTGGTGAATCTCCTTGCCGTTCCTGGTTACCACAAACGCGTCGTCATTCGCGATACAACCCGTCTCTACTGTGCCTGATATTGATATACCTTTGAGGATCATGCCATTGAGTTCATCGACCCTATCGATTGTCATTTGAAAGCAGTTGGATTGTTTATCGCACCCGGCCATAAAAAAAATCGAGGCTGACAGTAACACTAGCGCAAAGCCTGATCGCAAACAGCGGCTACAATTTTTGGTGGGTCGTTGCATGACCTTGTCTCCGTTATTATTAAGATAACGGGGATTGTAAACCTGAAAGGGAACAAGGGGGAGAGCCGCAGGCCAGAGATGTGACCTGCGGTATAGCGGGTATCAGTTAAAGCGGTATCTCAAACTGAGTGTGTAATTGCGCGGTGTGCCGTAGCGGTATGAACTGAAATACCCCACCTGGGAGTAATATTTTTCATCCGTCACGTTAGCCGCATTGAATTGCACATTGAGGTCGTCAGTAAAGTCGTAGCGTGCCATCAGGCTGACCAGTGCGTAGGCGTCTTGTGTGAGCCTGTCGCGCTGACCAACCGGATTGATGCCGGCGGAGTAGGTCTCGTTTTGCCAGTTTACGCCGCCGCCCAACGTCAAGCGATCCAGCGCTCCGCCAAATTGGTAGGAGGTAAACAGCTTAATCGACTCGGTCGCAATATCGGTGTTCAGGTCGTTGCCCTGGGCATCTTCAATGGAGAATTGTGAAACGCCCGCGCTGATATTCCAGCCATCGACAGGTTGGCCAACCACTTCAATTTCGAAGCCTTTACTCTGCGCACCCTCGGCACCGATGTAAGCATACAACTGCTCTGGCGTACCCTCAAAAGAGGTGTCGAGTTGAGCCAGATTGTCTTGCTGGATATCAAAGTAGGCAATGGTGGTTTGCAGACGATCGTCAAGGAAACGGCTCTTTAAACCGATCTCCGCACTTTCCCCAATCAGCGGGTCAATGAAGTTCCCATCGGCATCACGATTATTTTGTGGCTTAAAGATTTCGGTGTAGCTGGCGTATAACCGATGAACATCAGTCAGGTCATAAAGCACGCCCGCGTAAGGAATAAATTGATCTTTATTGCCGTAATC
>DATJLH010000079.1:0-28479 GCA_035490615.1 Cellvibrio sp. | reverse complement strand
TTCCATGGTTTCCTGAAAGCGTGCTTTGAATTTGCCCAGTTTCCAGATGTCAATCTGTTGCAAATACGCGAGTGGCACTTTGGGCGAATCGGGATTGGCTGCAATAAATTCCTGCAAGGTTTCTGCCGCGTCCGAGTAGCGCTCCTGCTTCAGGTAAATATCACTGATCACCTTGTAGGTATGATAGAGATACTGAAAATCAGCTTCATCAGAAAAATATTCTTGCAAAATGTCAGTGCTGTCGAGATTGGCAAAGGTTAAGCCGATCGCGCGGAAATATTCATCGAATTGATCTTTTTCGCTACTGGACAGCGTATCAACATCGCCGAATTGATGATGCTTGAGTGCTGCAAGATAATCATCAGCCGCTTCCAGGTAGAGCGCTTGCTTATAACGGGCCCAACCGCGTTTGAACAGCGAGCGTTCGTAAAAAACATCGCCTATTGAGGTAAAGATAGCTTCTGTATAAGCGTCTTCAGCGGTGATGTAATCCCCCTGGATAAAAGCATTTTCACCGATACGGAATTGTGCTTCCGCGTAGTAAGGCGAGGCGGGGTAGGTTGCACATAAACGCTCAAGGGCTGCGAGGGATTCTTCATGGTTGCCAAGCTGGTCATGTGTGCGTGCCAGCTGGTACAGCGTCTTGTCGTTGCCTTTGGCATCGGGATATTCACGCAACGAGGTTTGCAGCAGGCTCAGTGTTTTCTCCAACGATTCCCGATAGATACGGTCTTCAGTATCTTCCTGATCCTGAGTATTTTTTACCAGCTCGTTGATACGTTTCATCTCCAGCTCGGCCAGGCGATTGATTGCTGAGAGCCGGGATTTATCATCAGCCGGTGCTGATTGTATGTAGTTGTAATAAGCCTCTTTGATTTCCTCTTCGCTCTTCGGTTTAACGAAGACTTCGTTCTGCGCGACATTTTTGCCCTGGACATCCAGCAGGCGCAGGGTTTCTTCCGGTTGCGGTGTGCTGCAGCCTTGTGAGAGCAGCAGTCCGGATAGCAGGAGTGAGAAATAAGGTGTGTTACGCATCATTCGGAATCAAAAAGTCGGGCCAGGCCAAAACGTGATTGGCTGAGGTAGCTGTCAATAATCGTGTGTTTTTTATCGAGTAACACGCGCACTTGTTCAAGGTATGCCTGGTTTACGCGGAACGCCAGGGCATCAACGGCCTTGGCGGTGTCAGCCGACAAGGGTTGGGATTGCAAAAAGTTGAGCAGTTGTTGTCTGCCAGCCAAGGTCTGGATCTCAGGGTGATCACGCAATTCAATCGCCAGAGACTTTCGGTGCTCGGGAGAGAGTTGGGCGGGCGTGGCAAGGCTTTTGGATAACGCACTGTACAACGCCAGGAGCCGCTCATAATAAGTGATAGCTTCGGTATAACTGGCTGATGCGGTTTTATTTTGTTTGAGTTGCACCAGCGAAAACGCACTCAATAAATAAGATTCCGCCACGGAGATATCGTGTTCATCTTTCTTTTTTAAGTGATTGAACGCGTTGAGCGCACCGATAAAATCCTCCTGGTGCAGTGCCGCGACACCCAGCCCCAAAAGTGCACGGTTGGCATAACCACTCTTTAGATGCACATGGCGAAAGCTTTCACGTGCGTCGCGGTAAAAACCATGTTGTAACTGGGAAAAGCCCAACAGTGTGTATAAACGGTTGGCCAGCTCATCTTTCGATGGACCGACCTTCAGCGCGTTTTTGATGGCAATGTGGGCATCGGTCCACCAGTCCTGACGAATATAGGCTACCGCCGTGTTCAGTTGCGCAATACGGTATTGTTCAGAATCCGGTTTGAGCCGTGCAAAATATTCCACTGCTGCGCGGTGTTTTTTTTGCTGTTGCAGGGCCGCGCCCAACATGATCTGGGCTTCGTCTGCGTCTGCCTGGGACAAGGCATTGTTGATATCAATGGCTTTTAGTTGCGAATAAACGTCTTGCCATTGTTGTTGGGATGCCAGATAACGCGCGTATTCAAATGTGAGCCGTGCTTCCGCGTATCCGTCGCCACTGCGCGATGCCAAGGCCAGCAGGTCTTTTGCCAATCCGGTGGCCTGGTGCTTGAACAACAGCCGCGCCAGTCCGGCGATTTCTTGCTCACCGATATTGTGTTGCAGCACCGGCATATTGGCGGCGATCAGCAGGATCGGCTGGGCACTGTTACCGGACGCATCCGCGCGGGACACCTGGCGGACTAAGCCGTTGATATTTTTTTTATCCAATACCAGAGCAGGATTCTTTGTTGCCAGCTCCTGGAGCGCGCGAGTGCTGATGCGATGATAATCTTCATCCAATGATTCAGGTTGTTGTGCAGAAGACGCCTGAGCCAAGAGCAACCAGCAGACACCCAACAGCAGGGGCATGGCAGAAAACCATGAGCATATATTGCGCTTAAACATCGACGCTCGATGGGTGCGTAGCGAGAGGATATCTTGGCGGTGGGTGTTCACGCCGCGTCCGTGGGTGTGAGTGGTTAGCATAGGGGTACAAATAAACAATAGCTGCAAAAAATAGTCATTAACGGTTGCTTGCTTCAAAGTGGCGGACGGCCACCAGCAGAAAATCTGTTGGTGGCGTTCAGGCATTTTATTCAATGGTGTAGGTAAAACCGCCTTCTTCCGTTGCGCCGATATGGATCTTGCCGATATCGTCGTTGTTGGCCATACGCGCCAGACACTCCGCCGCGATGGCCGGCAACATGGTGCGCGTCAGGATATTTTCAATATTACGCGCGCCGGTGTCGACTTCCTGGCTGCGTGCGACGATATTCAACAATACATCTTCATCGTAGCTGAATTCCGCATTGTAGTGTTCTTTGACGCGTTTCTTGATGCGATTCATGTTGATGACACAAATCTTCATCAGATCTTCATCGCCCAAGGGATAGTAGGGGATTATTGTAGTACGGCCTAAAAATGCCGGTTTGAAGTAACGCAGCAATTGTGGACGGAAATTATCTAACAGGACGTCCGGATCGGGTTTTTCCTCCTGCGCGGCGCACATGGCACGAATGTGTTCTTCGCCAGCGTTGGAGGTCATGATGATAACCGTATTGCGGAAATCGATATCGCGGCCTTCACCATCCTTGATGGTACCCTTGTCGAACAGGTTGTAGAAAATATCCTGCACGCCGGGGTGTGCTTTTTCCATCTCGTCCAGCAACACTACACTGTAAGGTTTGCGTCGAACCGCTTCGGTCAACACACCGCCTTCGCCGTAGCCTACATAACCGGGCGGTGAACCCAGCAACATGGAGACTTTATGTTCTTCTTTAAATTCTGACATGTTGATGACGGTAATATTTTGTTCACCACCATAGAGAATATCAGCCAGGGCCAATGCCGTTTCGGTTTTGCCCACACCGCTGGAACCGACCATAAAGAAGACACCGATAGGTTTGCGCGGATCGGTCAAGCCGGCACGTGAGGTGCGAATGCTCTGGGCGATGGCTTCCAACGCGTGGGGTTGCCCGATAACGCGGTCGCCCATAACGTTCTGCAATTCCAACACGGCTTTGATTTCATTCGACACCATCTTGCCCACGGGAATACCGGTCCAGTTGGCGACCACTTCGGCAATAGCCTGGCTGTTTACATTCACTTGAATCATCGGCGTTTCACCTTGTAATTCAGCCAGCTCTTCGCGCAATGTATTCAGTGAAGCTTTTACCTTTGCCAACTCGTCATCGCTTAATGCTTGCGGTGCCTTGGGATCTTTGGCTTTCTCCGCGCTGAGATTGCGCGCGTGGAAATCGTCTTCAATTTGTTTTTGCAGCGCATGTATTTCTTTAACTTTTTCCGCCTCTTTGTGCCACTGCGCTTCCTGTTCCTGCAGTTGCGTTTGCAGGCTTTCTTTTTCCGCTATTAATTGTGCAATACGCTCTTCGCAATTCCCCAGAGAGGCATTCTCGCGGCCGAGCGACTGGATGGTCGCCTCGCATTGGGTAATGCGACGGCGCGTATCTTCAATGGCAGCGGGTGTGGCACTTTGGCTGAGCGCGACACGCGCACAAGCGGTGTCCAGCAAGCTAACTGATTTATCAGGCAATTGACGTGCGGTAATGTAACGGCTGGACAGTCGCACTGAATCGACAATCGCTTCATCAATGATGCGCACCCGGTGGTGGTTTTGCAGCATCTCGGAGATAGCGCGCATCATATTGATGGCTTTTTCTTCGCTGGGTTCTTCGATTTTTACAACCTGGAAGCGGCGGGTCAACGCGGGGTCGCGTTCAAAGTATTTTTTGTATTCTGCCCAGGTAGTTGCAGCGATAGTACGCAGTTCACCGCGTGCCAGCGCTGGCTTTAACAGGTTTGCCGCATCGCCCTGGCCCTCTTTACCACCGGCTCCGATCAAGGTATGTGCCTCATCAATAAACATGATGATGGGTTCAGGAGAGGCTTTGACTTCCGCAATAACTGACTTCAAACGATTTTCAAATTCACCTTTTACGCTGGCGCCGGCTTGTAGCAAGCCCAGGTCAAGACTGCGAATGGTGACGTTTTTGAGTTGATCCGGTACATCGCCCGAGGCTATACGCAATGCAAAGCCTTCTACAACAGCAGTTTTACCCACACCGGCTTCACCCGTGAGGATAGGGTTGTTTTGGCGACGGCGAATCAGAATATCAATAATTTGACGCACTTCTTCATCGCGGCCCAACACGGCATCGATCTTGCCGCTCTTGGCTGCCTCTGTCAGGTTAACGGTAAATTTATCCAGTGCGGGTGATTTACTGGGAGCTCCCATGGCCGGTCTATCACCGGAAGAGGTATCACCGACATTAGCGCTTTTGGATTCAGTCGTGGTGCCAACCAGCGCGCGAACCACATCGCGCAGGGATTCCGGTGGAATTTTTTTCAGCTCGCCGGAGGTGGCTTCCGTGGCGCGACGTAAGCCTTCATCAAGCATCAACGCGGCAAGGATATGTGCAGAGGTAGCGTTGTTGTGGCCGTATTCCACAGAGGCCAACATCCAGGCATTTTTTGCGAGGTCAACGATCGTCGGGGACAGGGCAGGGGCGCGGGAATTACCGGCCTTGATAATGTCCAGTTCACGATTCAGTTGCCGAACCAGGTTGCTTGGATTGACTTCAAATTTTTCCAGGATAGCGAGCAGATCGCTGTCGGGAATTTCGAGTAATTTTAACAACCAGTGTTCGATTTCAACGTTGTAATGCGTGCGCGACAAACACAACCCCGCAGCTCCCTCAAGTGCATTGCGACACGGCTCGTTGAGCTTACCTACCAGAGATTTGAGATCTATGCTGATCATCGTTCTATCCTTACCAATGTTATATGAAGTCGGGTGTGTGCCGGTTTATTTCAAACGGTTGGCCGACACGGTAATTTTTAACGTTTCATTGTTATCCTGGGTGGGTTTGTCGCTGGTGGACAGCCAGGTATTCCAACCGATAATCGGGCTGGGATTTTTGCTCAAGGTAATCTTTTTGGGAATGTCCTTGCGCTTTACCTCAATAATAAAATCGTAATCCCGTTCGATACCCACATACATCCGCACCATATCATTCAATGCGCGCAGGGCTTTGGTGCCGGGAGCAAAACGGTAAAACTGTTCACGATTAAGCGGCCCGAGGGAAATGCGGATCTTACCCTGCGCGAACCAACCCTTGTGGCCCACCATCGCCGATTGACCCAGGCGCGCGTTTTGGCCCTTGGGCATCAGGCGGGAGGCGAGGCGGGTACGGATATCCGGAATCAATTCCTGCCACTGCCCGACAAACTCCTGGATCTTGACCGGGATATCAAAATAATCCTGCAACACTTGCCGCAAACCACTGGCCGTCCGCACCTGCTGGGTCAGCAGGCCGCTGTAAAATAATAACGACTCATCCTTTATTTGCAATCGCCCGGTTAAACCGGGGGTACCCAACCCGATCAAGGATAAAAGTGCCTGGGTGTGGGTATCCCGTGTCTTTTTGGTACCAGGAGCAATTTTCTTCCGTTCGTACTCAATCGGCAGATGGTATTTGGTTCCCGCCTGGTAAAACAAGGAAATCATGCGGTGGTTAAACAGGTCCAGAAAGTGAATCAATGATTCATCTTTCTGCTTGAGCCGTTGCAGGATTAATTCCGTGTAATGGTAGGGCATGACACCGACACTGCCCGTCAGTCCCATAAAATTGGTGTGCATACGCCATGAAGGCGCGGGCCCGCTACTCCCGTTGCTGGTGTTACGCACAATTGAATTAATTTCGGCCTCAGGAAATTTAAAGCTGGAGTGGGTTTGCAGACGAAGGGTTTCTGTGGTCGGCGGTACAAAATTGGCAATAGGATTTCGCGCACCGAGCATGCGGTTGCCCGGTGTTAATGCGCGCGATTCCAGCAATGCAGCCCGCTCCAATAAACGCACCGCCTGATAAAAAGAATAGGCGTGCGGTGAGCGAAGCAATTGCTCAATTACAGCAGGATTTTTTCGCCGGCTCGGGGTGGACATTTTTTGAGATAGCCTTCTTTATTGTTACGTTTTACTAACACACGCGTAAATGAATTGATGGAGCAATAAAGCCCGAAAAAGTGCTCCAGTACTGACGCAAACAAATAACTACTGCTCCCCGATGACAATGCATCATCAATCACGATTTCAATTTCAATACCGCGACAGAGGGTGGCATGTCCATCAATGTTCAGTGGTGCGCTGACCGGTCGTGCATTGAGTGATTTAATCGATTCGATCAACGCGCGCGTGGCTGACGACTCCTTGAAGTCGTAGAGGCGCAGGATTTCCTTCATCGCTTCTGTCGCATTCGGGCCGCCGGTAATGGATAAATGGTTCAGGTTCAGGTGCGAAAGCAATCGCCAACGCGCCCCGTCACGCAGCGGTGGCCTGATGGTAGCGGTGGGTTGCGTCAAGCATCGAATACGTTCGCACGGTGGCGCACCATTAACACATTGCAGTTTTGGCTGCTCCAGGTTAAACGGTAGCTTTGACGGCAGATCACGATTGCTGCAGGTGGTGTCAATAATCAGGGTCCGATCATCGGGCACATTGGGATTGAACTGCAGGTCCACCAGGTTTAAAAAAACATCGGTGCCTTCGTCGCGCTCCAGATAATTTAATTTGGCGTGACGCCGTGCCGCAAACCAAAACGCGTGATTATCACTATCCTGGTGTTCATGCTTAAGTCCGTAAAAAGGCAGGTATTCTTTTTTCTCGCCGGAAGAGGTGGAAGCCACGACTTTATCGACTGAGTGTACTTCATAACCCAATGGGCGCCGCGTATCAGCTACGACCTGATATTCCAGTCGGGTGTGATCGATCTTGATCGGATCGGCGCGGTGATTAAACAGATTGACCACCGGCGTACATCCCATGACAAAGGTGTCGGCAGAAATATTGTGTTCCAGCTCTACATCGGAACTGTTCAGGTAAATGTAAAGGTTCAGTTCATTTGTTGCATCAGCAGGGAGTGTTTCTGCTAAACCCTGGATGTCGATGAACATATATTTTTCCGGAAATACGAAAAATTCGGTCAGCAAACGATAGCCAAGGAATGAAGACGGTGGATAGGGAAAAATGCCTTCCTCACTACCGAACCCGACAGCCTTGATGACATCTTTTCCGAGATAAACGGGAGTCGTATCTGTTTCAGACGTGGTCAACACCACGTTCTGGCATTCATTCAACAACATTTCATATAAAGGATGAATATGTTGCGATTGGCCCTTGAGATAAAAGCGCAAGCGGTCCGGGCGGAGTTCATGCAGGTTGATATCATTGTTAAAGGTTTTCAGTCGCAAGCGCAAAACTCCACCGGCACCGCGTACCGAAGATGAGCCCGGCGTGCTGAAAGGGCGGCCAATTAAGTTGGCATCGACCACCGTCAGGGGTAATAGCTCGGTGTTATATACGGTAGAGAAACGGCAGTTTTCACCCTGGAATTGTTCAGTTTCCAACAAAGTGTTTTTGGGTAACTGATAACTTGCATCCAGTTGTTCGTCATCCGCCACAAATTGCACGATAGCCATGGAAGGAATCGGGCGCTGGTAATGGGGAAATAAAATCGTCAGCAAAGCATCACTGAGTTCAGGAAAATCGTCATCCAGTTTGTGCTGGATGCGCGCATTGAGGTAGGCGAAACTTTCAATCAGGCGCGAGACATGCGGATCTTCAATCGTTTCAGAGCTGATGCCGAGCCGCCCGGCGATCTTCGGGTGCTCCTTCGCAAATTCGGCACCCATCTGCCGAATAAATGCCAACTCTTTTTCGTAATAGGGGAGTAACTCGTCAGCCATGTTTTGACTCTTCTACGTTAACAGTACGTGAGACCGGGTCCAGCACTGAATCGAACACGACAACCTCTGGCGCCGGATCGGCATAGAGCGTCGCGTCAATCCGGAATCTCAAGGTTCTGTCCGTGTTGTCTTTGTTGTCGATATGATTCACTTTTACCGTCTTAAACCGCGGTTCATAATCGCGCAGGATTTTTTCCAGATGACGGGTGAAGTTTCGTTTCTTTTCAGTATCCGCAATATTGACGGTAGCCAGGTCGGGCAAACCGTAATTTAATAATGACAACTCCAGTTGCGTGAACTCCTCCGGTGGTTCAACCATCCGGTAGCGTGTATTCAACAGGTTTTCCAAGTCCCGCTTAACACTATTGCGTAGCTCGCGCAAATGCTGGTGACGGTTCTTATCGGCTTCCACTTGAATATGGGGCTCGTCATCCAGCAAGCGATCCAGGATTGACGGGCGTAATTCTTTCTTTTTATCAACGCGCATACATCCTCAGCTCTTAACTGGTTTGAACCAACTCGGTAACCAACTCCAATTCGGATACCATCTGATCCAATTGATAGTGAGGCACCAGATGGATGACACACACATATTGGCCGGGTTTATCCGGGTGTTCGCTCACCCTGACCGAAGCCTGGCGTAAGGGGTAGCGAGCTTGCTCTTCCCAGTCCAGGTCTTCACGACCGGTGGTGTATTTAAATAACCATTTTGTCAAAAAGTGTTCGCATTCATCGGCGGTAATAAAGGAACCGATTTTGTCCCGAATCATCACCTTGATGTAATGTGCGACGCGTGAAGCACACAATACGTGCTGCAACATAGCAGACAGTTTTGCATTGATCTCTTCGTTGCGATTGCTGCGCCGGCGCGGCCGCTGCAGTGATTGATTACTGTAAAAGGCGCTGTAAGGCGTATCGTAGCATTGGCACAACGGGATTAAGCCGAGATCACTTAATTCCCGTTCGAGGGTATCGGTAATTAATATATCGGTGACCGGCTTGTAGATAAGATTAGGCGTATCGGTTTCAAAACTGGCAATGGGGAAATTGGTGAGCAAGCCTCCACCAATCTGATCGCGTGGCACGCCGCGGATATGACCAAACCAGCCGACATTCGCAAACTCCCTGATGAGGATGCCGGCGAATGCATATGCCGCATTGCCCCAAAGATAACCGGTTTTTTTACCGTTCTCCGGTTTTTCGTAAAAGAACAGGCCTTTGTAACTGCCGGGTTGCGTGCGATAAGGTGTTCTCATCAATACCCGTGGCATAGTCAGGCCGATAAAACGGCTGTCGGGTTTGTCGCGCAGGGCGCGCCATTTAATGTATTCATCCTGGCCAAAGATCGTCTGCAAATCCAGGGGCATTCCAAGCGTAGAAAAGTCATCCAGTCCGAATAGTTCACTGGATGCTGCAGCGATGAAGGGCGCAAAAGAGGCAGCCGCAATTTCTGCGAGTCCATTTAATGTCGCAATATCATCATGAGGATGTCGGTGAGAGCGCTTGTGGCTTATTTCATAATCCCCAATCAGCACGCCATAGGGCTCGCCACCGGGGCTACCGTATTCTTCGCTGTAAATTTTTTGAAACAACTGGCTCTGATCAAAATCCAGGGCGCGATCAATGTCTTTAACGACCTCGGGCCAGCTGATATCCAGGTAGCGAATCTTGATGTTGCGGCTGCCTTCTGCTTGCACAACCAAATACCAAAGGCCACGCCAGGATGCTTCAAGCTTCTGGAAATCGGGGTGGTGAATCGTTGCATTCAACTGATCATTGATCAGATGATCAATAACAGAAATAGATCGGTGCAGGGCCAGATGGATGTCATCGGCTGAGTGTATCTGTTGACGGTCTTCAAATTCGTTTATCCAGTAACGCAAAGCTTTTAGCGTATCCGGTTCAGCGAGAAAGCCATCAAGCGTGGTGATGTAGGCTTCTTGAGAATACAGTGTGTCGAGGAAACTAACCTGTGTCATAGGGGACGAGGCTGCTGATGCACGTTGGTCGTTGGGTGCTGACACAAAATAATCCGTTTTATTAACAGAAAGAGGGGGAAATCCCCCTCTTTAAGCAGAGTTGACTCCAATTAGCCCGCTTTGGGGATATTGGCAACCAGACGCAGCGATGCAGTCAGTTCTTCCATTTGCAACCAGGGACGCATCCAGGCTACAGCGTTGTAAACGCCAGGCTGACCGGGAACTTCTTTTACTTCAACGCGTGCTTCCGCGAGTGGATAGCGTGCTTTCATTTCAGCACTGGCACCCGGGCTGCCGTTGACGTAATTGTTGATCCAACGATTCAGCCACTCTTCCGCTTCGGATGCTTCCATGAAGGAACCGATCTTGTCGCGCGCCATAACTTTCAGGAAGTGGGCAATACGTGACGTGGCCATGATGTAGGGCAGGCGAGCGGAAATTGCCGCGTTAGCCGTCGCATCCGGATCGTCGAATTTTTTCGGGCGCTGGGTCGTCTGGGCACCGAAGAATACCGCGTAATCGGTATTCTTGTAGTGGCACAGTGGCAGGAATCCGAGTTTGCTCAGCTCTGCTTCGCGACGGTCAGTAATACCGATTTCGGTTGGGCATTTCTGGTCAACGTCACCGTCATCGCTGACGAACACGTGGCTGGGCAGACCTTCGACCTTGCCGCCGCCTTCTGCACCGCGAATGCTGGTACACCAACCATATTCGGCGTAAGCCTTGGTCAAGGTGGTGCCCAAAGCGTAAGCGGCGTTCATCCAGCAATAATCTTCATGATCAGTGGCTGTATGCTTGCCGTCTTCGTTCAGGGCGACTTCTTCAAAGTTAAACGCTTCTACCGGCTTGGTTGCCGAACCGTAAGGCAGGCGAGCCAGAACGCGCGGCATCGCGAGGGTAACGAAGCGAGAATCTTCGCTGTCGCGGAAGCTGCGCCATTGAATATATTCAGCGGAGTCAAAGATTTTTTCCAGGTCACGTGGCTTGGACAATTCTGTGTAACTGTCGAAACCGAACATTTGCGGTGCAGCAGCAGAAATGAACGGACAGAAGCCCGCTGCAGCAACGTTGGACATCTTGGACAACAGGGAAATGTCATCCGGATGGGAAGAGAATTCAAAATCACCAACCAGTGCGGCATAAGGCTGACCACCTGCGGTACCGAATTCACTTTCATAAATCTTTTTAAAGATTTGGCTTTGATCAAACTCTACGGCTTTCTCCAGATCGCGGCTTAATTCTTTCTTGCTGATGTTCAGCATACGAATCTTGAGTTGCGAACTGGTTTCAGAGTTCATGACCAGATGACTTAAACCACGCCATGAGCCTTCGAGTTTTTGAAATTTCTCATTGTGCATCACAGCAGATAACTGCTTGGACATCGCCTTGTCAATCGCGGCGATGGCAGCATTGATGGTGACCGACAGGTTTTTGTCCCACTTGACGGTCCCTTTCATCGCTTCCTTCGTCAGCGTGCGCAAAAGCTCTTCGGTTTCGTCACGTGAGGTCTGCTTGGTAGCGGTAATTGCCTGTTCAAGAAAACTGAGCTCTTTGGCTTCCGCTTCTGCCGCCTGAGTGTCCAGTTGTTGTTCATTATTCGCCATCTTTATCACCCTTGTTTTCACTTCCTTCAATACCGAGCTCACTGGACAGTGAGGACAACGCTGCGGTGTTGCTCAATACGTCTTCGAGAATGGATTCCAGGTCTTCGGAACGATCTGCTTTAGTGAGCAGGTCGCGAAGTTTATTGCGGGTTTCCATGAGTTTCTTGAGCGGCTCAATTTGCTCTACGATTTTGTGCGGCTCAAAATCCTCCATATTTTTGAAATCAAGGTTGACGGACATTTCGCTACCGTCACCTTCCAGCATATTCTCAACTTTCATGCGCAGTTGAGGATTAACTTTCGACATAATATCGTTGAAGTTATCGCGATCAATTTGTGAGAACTTGCGCTCTTTCAGGGTTTTTTTACCATCGGCATTATCGCCTGAGTAGTCACCCATAACGCCCATCACAAATGGAATTTCCTTTTCAACGATAGCGCCGTTTGTTTCAAGGTCATAGGTAATATGAACCCTGGGTTTTCTTACGCGTTTCAGTTTGTCGTGAATGCTATCGGACATGATCCCTAATCCTCTTGGCTAGGTATGTTGATTTAATCTTCATTACTTTTTACGCCAGTAAGCTCACTGTAGCGCTCTCGCGATGAAGAGTCTGGAATGAGCTCAACGATGAGTTCATTGAGCGGCATATTCCCCCATTTTACAGCCTTTTCAAGGACATAGGAAACGGGGGAATGGGGTTCTGTCTTGCGGAAGAATTGTGCAATATCCAATAGCTGTTTAAACGCTGCTTCGCGCGAGTTGATCGCGCCAACTTTTACCGCTGCGCTTGCCGGTGAACCATTTTGGGGCTGCTCAGCGCCTTCGGCGCTCTCCTCGACGGGAGCTTCTTCGGCTACTGGTAACTTATGTTTGCCGATATGGCTGATAGCGCCGCGGCATTCTTCCAGAATATTGATGATATTGCGGGTAGGTGGTGCTTCATCGCTGCCACAATGTGTTTCAAGCAATTGATTGATATTGCGATATGTGTTGATTGCTTCAGTAACATCATCAAGCAGGTCAACATAAAAGGTCTCGCTGGACTCGCTGACGGCTTTTTCAATGTCATCCAGTGTAAAACCGAGTTTATCGGCCTTACTGTTACGCGCGTCTTCACTGGCGGAGCGCTGTATATCAAGGGCTTGTTGATATTGCCAAAAACTGAAAGGGCCGGGGTCTTGTCCTTCAGTGATAGGTACTTTTCTTATGGGGGCGATCAAAACGCCTTCGGCACCTTCGCCGTTAAGCCCGGACAACGGAGCGGTGCGGGTTTCCATTCCATCTTCATCCGGCATGGGATAAAGGTTGTCCCAGAAGTTTTCGATCAAGCCGTGGATTAAATGAAAAGCGTCGCGCAGCCCCTGGAAACCGTGTCGACGAATCAATGCTTCTGTGAACCAGCTCGCAATTTCTAAATCTTTACTTTGTTTGGCAAGAATTTCTGGCGCTAATGAAATGATTTTACGCCAGTGCTCGTCGGCTTCGGAGGTATCGCCGTCATGCACACTGTTGCGTTCTGCTGCGCGTGCCGCAGATCTTGCCGTTTTGATGCTGTGATAATTCGATGTGGGTGATGAGTCCTGGCGGATATCACTACCCGCAGGCGACTCGCCCTCGATAGGGGCCAGGAGTCTGGCCAAGTCAATGATTTCGGGTGAAGCCATTACATTCCGATCCCTTTAGAAATGCTTATTTTTCAGCACAGAGTGACCTGTTATGGACTGTGCATCAACGCTGTAAAAACACGGGTGTATTTACTGTCTTCGGGCTATAGTCGCCCGGTTTATAACCCTGTGAAAACCCTGAGTTATTTTAATTGGCCAGGATGCCGAGCAGGTAAGCTAGCACAATCAGCGCCATAAATTAACAAGTAACATTGTAAATTCATAGTCATTCAGATGTTTGGCTTGTAGGCAGGGCGGTGGTATGTGGTTTTGACGACGTGATAATATTTGGAATTGCTTTGCGAGGGGTACTATACTGCACCGCTCAACTTTGGTTGTGTCGTTGCAAGCTATTGAAAACCCATATGTTTTAAAAATAGACGGACCGTTTCAGGATGATAGTCGAATGGCTTTACAGATTACATTGGTAAAAACACCGGGGAAGGTTTCTGTATCCAGGACAAATCAAACATTCAATGAGCAGGGAGGTACTCTCGGGCGCTCCGACAGTAACAGCTGGGTATTGCCCGATCCGGATAAATTCTTATCCTCCTGCCATTGTGAAATCCTGTGTGATGCTGGCCGTTATTACATTCTGGATTTAAGTACTAACGGGACTTTCCTTAACAGCTCTCCCGAACCCTTGGGTAAAGGCGTCAAGGCGCCTTTAAATGACGGCGATTTTTTTGAAATTGGTGACTATCGCTTCTCCGTTAGCTTGGTAGCGGCCCAACCCTTTGGCGCTGAGCCACCGTTTGCAGTAGCGCAAGGCCCGTCCTCTATTGATGATATCTTTGGCTCGCCCCTGCCGACCGGCCAGCCCTTCTCTGATCCTTTCGCCAGCTCGGGTGCGATCCCCGACGATTTCTCTCTTGAACCGGACGTTAATTCCGATCCGCTTGCCGCGCTGGATAAAGCCCATGGCAGTTCTGTGCGGCCCGATCCCTTGGGGAGTGATCAATCATTATTTGGAAATAGTACCGGCCACGACCCGTTTTTGTCGGACAGTCAACATTATGCCGGTAGTAGCCAGCTCGATTATTCCCCGGGGCTTGATCAATCAATCAGTTGGCCGGAATCCAATCAGGAAAATCTGATCCCTGAAGATTGGGAGGACGATTTATTAGGCGGTGGCCCCTTATCAACGTCTCCATTTTCGCCGCCTCCACCGGCACCGCCAGTGCGGGAAGTGAATCTGGAGCCCGTCGCACCCCGTCCTCAGCCGCCGAGACCAACACCCGTCGTTCGGGAAGAGCCAGTGGTTCGGGAAGAGATTGTTGCGCCCCAACCACCGGAGCAGCCGCCGATACCTGAGCCGGTTGCACCAACCCCGAAGGTGGCAGTAAAACAGACGGCTGCGCCCAAGCCTCAGGTGCCGGCAGCACCATCCTCGGTTGATCATCGTCTGGTGACGGCGATGGGTCTGGATGTCAGCCGCCTCAGCGATGAACAAATCAACGAGATCAGCGACATGGCCGGCGAGCTGATGCGAGAAATTGTTGACGGCATGATGCAAGTGCTGCGCTCGCGTACCAGTATCAAAAATGAATTTCGCATGAATGTCACCACTATCCAGCCGGTGGAAAATAATCCCTTGAAGTTCTCTGTGGGTGTCGATGATGCACTGGAGAATATGTTTATCAAAAAGACCAATGCCTATAAAAAGCCGGTTGAGGCTTTCCGTGAGGGCTTCCAGGAAATTGCCGAACACCAGATAGCCATGATTGCCGGTATTCGGCATGGGTTTGAGCGCATGATGGAGCGCTTCAATCCCGAAAACCTGGAAAAGAATTTTAACAAGCAAGGCAAGGGTGGGGTTATTCCGGGTATGCAGAAGGCTAAGTATTGGTCCAGCTACGCGGAATATTACGCTGGCTTTGTCGATAACATGGAATCCTCCTTCCAACATTTATTTGGCAGTGATTTTGTCAATGCCTACGAAGACCAGTTACGTAAACTTGCTGCTGCGCGCAAGAAAAAATAAATATTCTGTTCATTTAATTACGGAGAGATTGTTATGTCGTATTTGCGTATGTTGCGGGGCTTCCTTATTGTGGCGCTGGGCTTGCTTGTTTTGTCCGCGTGCAGTTCCTCCAAGAGCCGTGTCGGTGGTGTACTGAACCTTGATACCGATTTGAAGCTGACATTTGAAGTCGATAGCAATATCAATCCTGACGAAAACAAACGTCCTTCACCCGTGTTTGTGCGCTTTTACCAACTCAAGTCGGCCACCTCATTTAACAAGGCGGACTTTATCGATCTTTATGAGCGTGACGAAGAATTGTTGGGGGGCGACATCATCAGCAAACAGGTGCTTAAACCCATTGCGCCGGGCGAAATACGTACCGAACGATTCGTCCTCGAAAGCGGCGTGAGCCAGATAGCACTTTATGCCGAGTTTTCCCAGTACCGCGGTTCGAACTATAAGGTCATTTTTCCCGTTACTGAAAACAATATCATCAGAAATGCGGTCACCGTGAAGATTTCCGGGACTGATATTTCTATTGTAAAAAAATAATTCAATCCATAAGCCGGGTTTTATCGCAGCGAGATTACTATGTCACTAGACAGCAGAGTGGTTTGGTCTGAAGGAATGTTCCTGAATCCTCAGCATTTTCAGCAGCAGGATCGCTATATAGAGCGCTACATTGACAGCAAGTGCTCTGCTTATGGCGCCTATGGTTGGGGTGTACATGAGTTTGAAGTGGATCAGCAATTGCTGAAACTCGGAAAAATTTCATTATTGCATGCCAGTGGCGTTTTTCCTGACGGAACACCCTTTAATTTTCCCGATACAGATGATGCTCCTCCGGTATTGGAGGTGCCTGCCGGTATCCATAATTGCGTGGTGTATCTGGCTGTGCCGGTGCGTCGGCCGGGCGCGGTTGATGTGTTGCCCAAAGACAACACGCAGGGACTTGCCCGTTATTATTCAAACGAAGTGCAAGTGCGTGATGTGACGGTGGAAGGGGGCGATAGCCAAGCCCTGGATATTGCCAAGTTGCGGTTGCGCCTGTTGCTGGAAACGGATGATTTAAGTGGCTATGCCTGCATCGGGTTAATTCGTGTTGCAGAAGCGCGTGATGACAAGGATATCTTGTTGGATGAGCAATATTTCGCTACCTGTCTGGACTGTAAAGCGGTGCCAAGGTTGTCCGGTTTTATCCCGGAGCTGGCAGGGCTATTACATCATCGCGGCGAATCCATTGCAGGTCGCCTGGCTGATGCGCGGCGTGGTGGTACGGCAGAAATCGCCGACTACATGTTATTGCAGCTCGTGAATCGTCTTGAGCCCTTTGTTAATCATCTGGCCAATATCAAAGGCTTGCATCCTTTGTCTCTCTATTCTGAATTTATGCAGATGGCCGGCGAATTATCTACCTTCGTAACCAAGACCAAACGGCCATCCACCTTTCCGGTTTACCTCCATGATAATTTGCAGCAAACCTTTACGCCGGTGATGAGTGCACTGCGCGAATGTCTGTCGATGGTTTATGAACAAACGGCCATTGCGCTCAACCTGGTTGAGAAAAAGTACGGTATTCGGGTATCGGAAATCGCAGATCGGTCGCTGTTGTCTTCAGCCATGTTTGTGTTGGCTGTGCGCGCCGATGTTAAGGATGATGTGATTCGCTCACGCCTTCCGGCACAAATCAAGATTGGTCCAGTAGAACGCATTCGACAACTGGTAAATGCGGCCATGCCCGGTATTGTGATTAAACCTTTGCCGGTTGCGCCGAGACAAATTCCGTTTCGTTCTGGCTACACCTATTTTGAGCTGGATCGCCACAGTGAATTCTGGAAAGAGTTACAACAATCCGGTGGTTTTGCACTGCATCTCGGCGGAGATTTTCCCGGTATAGAGATGGAATTCTGGGCAATACGACAATAGTTTTGTGGCGAGCTTAATCATCTACAGCGACGAACTTACTCATCTGTAGAAACAAGCTTACAAAGCAGAAGCGAACTTAATAGCAGAAGCGAACTTAATAAAAGGGAGCGTGCAATGTCTCCGGACGATTCTGATAAAACCGTTTTTAAACAACCGACTCCGGGGGGTGATCGTACGGTCATGCGCCCGACGCCCGGAGGCCGCGGAGCTGGATCGCAGACCAGTGTGCCGCCAGCGCCCAACATTCCACAGCCAGGGCGTGCGTCCCCAGGCCCCGCGCGCATGCCTTCGATGGATGCTGGTGCGGCCTACTTTCGCACGGATCAAGGGTTAAATCCTTTGGTCAATGCCGCTTCTACGTTGATCGCTGTCTTTGAAAAAACCCGACAATCCCTGAGCCACCCGGATGTGGGCGGTTTGCATCAGCGGCTGGTAAATGAAATCAAAGCGTTTGAAGCGCGTATTCGCGATCAAGGCGTACGCCAGGAAGTCATTCTGTCGGCTCGTTATCTGATGTGCTCCGTGCTTGATGAAGCGGTCCTTAATACACCCTGGGGGAGCGAGAGCGCCTGGGGACAGCGAACACTGTTGAGCGTATTTCACGGAGAAACCTCCGGCGGGGAAAAGTCATTTCTAATCCTGGATCGCATGCGCCAGACACCTGCCGATAACCTCGATATCCTCGAATTGTTTTATATCTGCCTGAGTTTAGGGTTTGAGGGTAAATATCGCTTGATGAGCCGTGGGCGTGATGCCCTGGATCAAATTCGCGAAGAGCTGTTTGCTATTATCCGGCGCCATCGCGGCGAGTATGAGCGGGCACTGTCACCCCACTGGATGGGGCTGGGCAACACCCGTAATCCCTTGACTGAGTACATACCCATGTGGGTTGTTGTTGCTTTGGTGTTGGTTATTTTGTTTTTTGGCTATTCCGGTTTTCGTTATTGGTTGTATGTGTCGGTAACGCCGGTAACGGAAGAGCTCATCAATATTTCTACAGAAAACCAAACACCATAAATTGTACGCCGCGTCGAGGCGCGGTAGCTGGCTGGGGCCGCCACGGAGTATAAAAGAGATCAGGTTTCTATGAAAAAAATTGGACGTTTTTTTACCAATCCCATTGTTATATCGCTCTTCGGCTTGTTGCTGATATCGCTGCTGATATGGTTTGCCGGTCCGCATATTAAATTTGGTGAAACCAACACCGCGCCGCTTGGCAGCGTTGTTGCACGTTTGGTCACGATCATGGTGATCATTGTGTTGTGGGGTTTAAATAATCTGCGCATCCAGCTGCAGAATAACAAGAGCAATCAGTCGCTGGTGGAAGACCTGCAACAAAATAATACGGATTCCCAGGCAAATATTGTGTCCGAACAAGCGTCGGAAGAAATTCACCAGATCAACCAGCGTTTTACCCAGGCGCTTGCCACCCTTAAAAAATTGAAATTTAAAGGCAAAGGCAAAAACAAAGCCTTGTATGAACTGCCCTGGTACATCATTGTGGGCCCACCAGGTTCCGGTAAAACCACTGCGCTGGTGAACTCAGGATTGGATTTTCCTTTAGCAGAACAATTCGGCAAAGGCTCTTTGCAAGGCGTGGGCGGAACGCGTAACTGTGATTGGTGGTTTACCAATGAAGCCGTGCTTATCGATACGGCCGGGCGCTATACCACGCAGGACAGTCACCGGGTTGTTGATAGCTCAGCCTGGGAAGGGTTTCTGAATCTCCTCAAACGCAATCGCCGTCGTCGTCCTATTAATGGCGCTATTGTGGCGATCAGCTTACATGACCTGCTGATTCAGACTGAAGAAGAACGCATCATGCACGCCAAGACAATTCGTATGCGTCTTGATGAGCTAATGGAAAAGCTGGAGATACGCTTCCCGATTTATCTGCTATTCACCAAGTCGGATCTCGTATCAGGCTTCAGTGAGTTCTTTGAAGATCTGGGTAAAGAAGAGCGTGACCAGGTATGGGGTGTTTCACTGCCCAATGCGCCGAAACCGGGCCAGAGTCCGGATTTCAATTTCCTCCACGACGAGCTGCGCAAACTATCCAGCCGTTTATATGATCGCGTGCTGTGGCGGATGCATCAGGAACGCGATGTAAAACGTTGTGCGGCCATCGAAGGTTTTCCCCAACAGATGGAGAACCTGAATACCATCGTCGAATCATTTGTTACACAGACGTTTGTACAAAACCGTTATCAATTCCAACCCTATTTGCGCGGTGTATATTTCTCCAGCGGCACCCAGGACGGCACACCGATTGATCGCCTCATGACGTCGGTTGCAGCCAACTTTGGTTTTGCACGCGATGTGGCTCAGTTGCCGACACAACGCGGTAAAAGCTTTTTCATTTCCCGTCTGTTTCGCGAAGTCATTTTCCCCGAGGCGGAACTGGTGGGCGTTAATACGCGCTATGAGCGCATCATCCGTTGGTCTCAACGGGCAGCCTATGTGGGGCTGGCGGCGCTGACTCTGATCGTTATCCTGGTATGGAGCGGCAGCGTTACACGCAACAAGATGTATATGTCAGAGGTGAATACCTATGTTGATGAATACAAAGAAGAAGAGAAGCGCCTGAGCCGCTGGAACAGTGATATCCGTACGGTATTACCACCACTCAATGCGTTGGCCAAAGCCAGCATTGTTTACAATCAGGAAAATCACCCGTGGTTGTCTGGCATGGGGCTTTATGATGGTCGTGTCGATGCCGAGGCGAATCGCAGCTATGAAGTCAAACTCAAGACGCTGTTTTTGCCGAAGCTGCTCGAAACCCTTGAGACGGTCTTAAGACAGGGTGATCCCGAAGGCGATTTATACAATACCTTCCGTATCTATGTGATGTTCAACAAGCTTGAACACATGGAGAAACCGATTATCAAGGAATGGTTTGAGTCCTATTGGGACAGGGTTTTCCATGGCGAAGGTACCCGCCGGCAAGAGCTAAAAGTGCATCTGGATGCTTTGCTGGAGCACGATTTGCAGCCGTCGGCTTTAAACGAACAACTGGTCGCCCAGACACGTGCGTCCTTGCTGCGTGTTCCCGTATCGCAACGGGTTTATAGCCGCATTAAATCCCATTCTGAATACAACCAGCGTGTCGACATGCTGAATTTCTATGGCGAGTCGGTTCGCTCAGCATTCAAGATGGATGAACGCGCGCAAACTGCCTTGTCCATTCCCGCGTTGTATACCATCCAGGGTTATAAAAACGTCGACTTCTCTGTCGACTCGCCGGTGGTGGCCGATGTCATTAATGAGCGCTGGATTCTTGCGGACGAAGATGACAAGAACGTCGATTTTGTTAATCAGGACCTCGATGAAATCAGCGAGCAGGTGAAAGAACATTATCTGGCGGATTACACCAAAGTCTGGACCAATGTTTACGACAGCCTGCACATCGCTAACTTTTCTAATCTGCGTGAAGTGAATGATGTGCTAACCAGTATGGTTGATCCGGTGTATTCGCCCTTACTTTCTGTGTTGCAGGTGGGTAAAACCAATACGCAGTTAACACCGCCGCTGCTGGAAAACCTGGCTGATAAAACCACTGAAGGCACCAGGACCGATCGGGCTGTAGATTACCTGGCAAGCAGGGCAGAAGGTACTGTCGTGGACAAGCGATTCCATGAACTAAACCTGTTACTGCGTGAGTCATCCCGAGGCCCTGCGCCGATCAATGCGACCATGCAGCGGCTTGAACAACTCAAGGAATTTGTTCAGGAAATCACCATGGCGCCGGACCCTAACCAGAAGTCATTTGAAGTTGCCAAGGCACGCTTCCAAAGCGGTGCAGCGAATCCTATTACGGCGTTGCGGGCTTATGCTAAATCAACGCCGGAACCGGTGCAGCGCTGGCTTACATCTTTGTCCGATGAAACCTGGCGGATTGTTTTGCAATCTGCCCATCAATATGTCAACGCGGAATGGCGCGCGCGGGTTTACAGTCCCTATGCTCAAGGCCTGGCAGGGCGTTATCCGCTAAATCGTTCATCGAGTGACGAATTGGCGTTGCTGGACTTCAGCGCCTTCTTTAAGCCTCAGGGCACGGTGGACCAGTTCGTCAAAGAATTTATGGAGCCGTTTATCGAAACGCGAGGAAATTGGGCCAATCGTTCGGTGGATAATTACAGTATCGGTTTCTCTTCCAGCGCGATTACCCAGTTGCAGCGTGCCGCGAGCATTCGCAATATTTTCTTCCGTCAGAATCCTGAGACACCCAGCATCAGCCTTGAGCTGCGTCCGTATACGATGAGTCGCGATGAAGCCATGTTTACTCTGGATCTGGGTGACCAGCGCATTACCTACAACCACGGTCCTAAATTCTGGAAACCGGTGGTCTGGTCGGGTGATAACGATGCCCGTCGTATTCGGGTGATCTTTGAAGACCTGAATGGCTCAATCTATGACCGCGCTTACACTGGCCCCTGGGCCTGGTTCCGTCTGATGGATAACTCTGACATTAAGGCAACTGCGCAATCCAATGTTTATCTGATTACCTTTACCGCGAACAATACCAGCGCTGCTGCGCGCAAGATTGTTTACGAAGGCAAGGCGACCAGTATCCACAATCCGTTTAAAAATGATTTGTTGGGCTCGTTCCGCTGTCCGGAGTCTATTTAAATGAATCAAATGAAACCGGTTGGATTGTTTGGAAAATTACCTGCTCATGGAGATTTTATCTACCGTGATTTGCCCAGCAATTTTATCAACACCTGGGATGCCTGGCTTCAAGGATATGTAGGCAGTTCTCAAGAGCAGATCGGTGAGTCGTGGCTGGATATCTATCTAACGAGCCCCATCTGGCGTTTTGCTTTTTCAGAAGGGGTGATTGACCAATATATCTGGGCCGGCATTATGTTGCCGAGCGTGGATCGGGTAGGGCGTTACTTTCCTTTTTCTATTGCGACGCGTTTACCATCCGGCCTGAATCCTCTGGAATTAATCAACCAGAACCACTGGTTCGAATCAGTCGAAGATGCGGCATTGAAAGCACTGGAAGGGCAATTACAAATTGATGATCTGGTGGAAGAGATTAATCGTCATCGCCTGGATCAAACCTGCATTTATACCCCTGTTGTCCCATCAGTGAACAAGTCCGGTTCTGTCATCAAGATGGATTTTGAAGAGCAATCTCCTCATTCCATGTATTCCTGGTTGCTTGATGCCTCGCTGCGCGAGCATTTATCGAGTTATAGCGTGTGGTCTACCCAGGGTTCACAACAGCTGGAGCCTTGTCTGTTCTATGCGCGTGGGCTTCCACAAATGCGTGGTATTGCTGCGATGATGGATGGCCAGTGGGACTTTCGGGGTTGGCACGAACCCTACCGACTTAAACCTGCGCAACAATAATGCACGTGTGCCATTCTCAGCGGAAATAGTGAATGACAGATACAACTTTCAGACGTCCTATTGTATGGAAAAGCTGCGCCCGCACTGATGTGGGTGTCGTGCGTGAAGTCAATGAGGACGCCATCTTCGAAAACCCCGAGATCGGTCTGTGGGCCGTGGCCGATGGTATGGGCGGCCATCAGGTGGGGGATATTGCCAGCAGCAAGATCGTAACGGCGTTAAATACAATAACGGAACAGGACAGCCTGAGCGCTTACGTTGATGCGGTTGAAGATTGTCTGATTGATGTTAACGACAATATGCTGGAATACGCCCAGATCATGTTTGAAGAAGGTACCATGGGCAGCACCTTGGTTGCGTTAATTATCAGGGGAAGAATCGGTGTGTGTTTGTGGGTCGGCGATTCGCGTTTGTATCGCTTTCGCAATCAGCATCTGGTACAAATTTCCCGCGATCACAGTCAACTGGAAGAAATGATTGAGCTGGGATTAATTTCCCGTGAAGACACAGAAAATCATCCGCAACGCAATGTAATAACCCGTGCGGTCGGCGTAGAAGCCCCTTTGTATGTTGACATCAATGTCTTTACTACCCAGGTGGGCGACACCTTTTTGTTGTGCAGCGATGGTCTTTATACGGCTGTCAGTGAGGAAGATATTTATCAGGCGATGTTAGTTCGGGACGTTGACCAATGTGTTGACATGCTGATCAATAAAGCCATTGCCAACGGCGCCCCGGATAATGTGTCTGTTATTGTGATACAAGGTAATCCCGGTAAGGTTCCCTCTGCGGAAACCACTCAAGGATAGAATGAACGGAACGTGGCTGCATCAAGATGAATAATCCGGGCGATAACGACAAAACACGCATTAAAGCGCCGATAAATCCTGCCAGTGACGGTGAGGATAAAACGCGCTTCGCACCACCCAAAAAGCAGCAACCTGCAGTTGGTGATGGCGGAGACAAAACGCAGGTGAAAACATCACCGGCTGCCAGCGACAATCCAGATAAAACCCGGGTTAAATCCACACCCTCGCCGACTGGTGACGGCGCGGATAAAACGCGTATTGTCCCCGACAAAAAAATACCGAAAGCAGAAGATCGGCCCGATAAAACGCGCTTCATTCCACCCAAAAGACCCGCACAGTCACCTGCTGCAAAAGCAAAGGACCAGGATGTTACCCGGGTTGCACCTGAGACCCTGGTTGAAAGCAGTGAGCCCACCAGTGACTACGGCATCATCAAAAATCGTTTCGTCTTTGAAGAACTGCTCGGCGCCGGTGGTATGGGAGTGGTTTATAAAGCAAAGGATTTATTGAAGGTCGAGGCCCAGGATCGCGATCCCTATGTCGCGATCAAGGTATTGAGCGACGAGTTTAAAGCCCACCCGGAAGCCTTTATCGCGCTACAACGTGAGTCGCGCAAGACCCAGCGAATTGCTCACCCGAATATCGTAAACGTCCATGATTTTGACCGCGACGGCGACACGGTCTTTATGACCATGGAATACCTGGACGGCAAACCGCTGGATAAATTAATCAGCCAGTACCGCTCCATCGGATTGCCTACAGAAGAAGTGTGGAAAATCCTGAATGGCATTTGTTCAGCGCTTATCTATGCCCACGGCCAGAACATCATTCACTCCGACTTCAAACCCGGCAATATCTTTGTGAATACCAAAGGCACTGCCAAAGTTTTTGATTTCGGGATTGCGCGCGCCGTCGCCAAGGCCGAGCATCGTGAAGACAGCCATGACGACCGCACGGTATTTGATGCGGGTAACCTGGGTGCTTTAACGCCGGCCTATGCCAGCCTGGAAATGCTGGAAGGTAAAACCCCGGATGTGCGCGATGACATCTATGCCCTGGGCTGCATCGCCTACGAATTATTTACCGGTGAACATCCCTATAATCGTGTTCACGCCGACGAAGCAAAACGGCAGAAGCTTAAACCCAAACGTATCCCCGGCCTGACCAAACGGCAATGGCGAGCTATTGAACGCGCCCTGGCTTTTGATCGCGAGAACCGCACTGAATCGGTCGAAGCGTTTTGGGAAGAGATTACCCGTAAAGAGGGACATCTCGGCAAGATTGTATTCGGTATATTATTGTTGGCTGTAGTAGCCGGAGGCGCTTACTACCAGTTTAAACCCATAGAAGAGGCCGGATTATCAGAAGACCAGGTGCGCAATCAGATTGAGCAACAACTGCGCCTTGAGATGAAGATGCAATCTGTAACCGAGCTGTATGGCACGGCCTTGTTTACGCCTGCCTGGGAAAAACAATTGTGGGAAGAAGTGCAGGAGTTGCGGCAATTATTAGGCAAAGACGATACCTGGCTGGCGGAGCAAGAAGCGAAGATTTATCAGTTGTACCTGAAGCACATTGAACAAGCCCTGACCGAAGGGACGCTTGAGAGCGCGCAATTATGGACGGCTAATGCGGGCCGCTATACGCAAGATACGGTGGCGCTCAAAGCGCTCGAAGAACGTATTGCCAAAGCCCTTGAAGATAAAAAACGTCTTGATGCGGAACGGGAGAAGCAACAGGCACTATTGGCGCAAGAACAGCAACGCGCAGCCAAAGAAGCACAGGTTATTGCTGAACGAAAAACGGCATTTGATGTGGCATTGGAGAACGTCAATAAACAGCTGGCATGTCGCAGCAATATTGACATGAAAGATTTTGAAATTGCCATTACCAAATTGCAATCACTTGATGCAGGTCGTTATGGTCGGGAAGAACCGCGCATTACCCGAACACTTGCACAATGTATTGAACGCATCGGCTCATCATTTCCGGAACGTGGCGAAGCAGCAAAAGTACAAGCCATGCGTTTGTTCAGGGGCAATGCGACTATTTCCGGCATCAGGATAGTACCCAAAGATCCGTGCAGCACTTCGTTGGCGGGGCTGGGCGCGCGCGGTATGGGCACCAGTTGCCGCGACCGGATGGCCGGCGTCAGCAACGCACCGGCCATGGTTGTCATCCCCGGAAAAGGCAGCATTAAAACCTTTGCGCTTGGGAAGTATGAAGTCATGGTTGATGAATTCAATGAGTTTTGCCAGGCAACAAAGGCGTGTCCGGTTGTTTCCGGTACAGATCGTAATGTACCCGCGACCAATTTATCCTTGATCAACGTTAATGCTTACCTGAAATGGTTGAGTGATAAATCGGGGCGCCGTTATCGCTTGCCGACGTTGGCGGAGTGGCAATATGCAGCCAAGGCTGGCAGCGGGCGTGTAGATCCGAATCGCAACTGTAAGCTTAATTCGCGCGGCATTCAAAAAGGTAACGCCTTGATCAAGGCGACGATCGGGCAGCAGAATGCCTGGGGCGTGGTCAATTACCTGGGTAATGCACGTGAATGGGTTAATGATCGCGGCACGCACTTTGCGGTGGGTGGTTCGTTTGAAACGGCCATGGAAGAATGTGATTTTAACAGCAGCGTATTACATGATGGACGCGCAGATGCAATAACCGGATTCCGGGTATTGCGCGAGATAGATGGGTAACATCAACCAACAACAGGCACACAGGTAGCGCTTATGCTGGAAACCAAATATGCGGCGGTCATCAAGAATCTGTTTCAGGAATATTACAAACGCAATATTTCTATGGGAGAATACCGCGCCCAACGTAAACGAGTCCTGGATCAAATGGATGAAGAATATAACGGTGCAAAAAGCGCAGGGCAAAGCAGCCATCAGGCGGATGATCAATTATTTTAATTTCGTATCAGGCCGCCCAATGATTTTAGAGGCGGCTTCTAAACAAATGGTAGACGCAGATATAAAGGTAAAAATATGGAACTGGTAAAATTTTTCCAATCCGGCGGGGCATTTATGTACCCGATTCTTGTGGTGATGGCATTGGGATTGGCGATTGCGCTGGATCGTTTGTTATACCTGTCGCGCACAGCAAAATCTACCACCAGAATCTGGAAGCAAATTAATCCCATGCTGAAAGCCAATGACTTTGGCCGGGCACAACAATCTGTTGCGGATTCCAAAAATCCCCTTGCTCGGGTGTTGAGTTACGGTTTTGCGCGTTTGAAGCCCAATGTCAAACGCGAGCAAATCGAATCCGCGATGGAAGAAGGTGTTATGGAAGTAATGCCAGAGCTTGAGGAGCGTACTCATTACCTGGCGACCTTGGCCAACGTGGCAACCTTGTTAGGTTTGCTGGGCACCATCATCGGCTTAATCCAGGCTTTTACGGCGGTTGCCGCCGCTGATCCAGCGGAAAAAGCCGACCTGCTATCAGCCAGTATTTCGGTCGCCATGAACACCACGGCATTCGGATTGATTGTAGCGATTCCGCTGCTGTTATTGCATTCCTACCTTGCTACACGTACCAGTAAACTCATCGACACCATCGAGATGGCTGCCGTTAAATGCTCGAACCTGATGGTAGATGAGTAACCCATGAAGTTTCCCCGGCGAAAACATCTTCAGGAGGCTGTGGAATTGAATATCACAGCGTTCATGAATTTGATGGTTATTCTGGTTCCGTTTCTGTTGATAACCGCCGTCTTTTCGCGGATGACGGTGCTGGAACTTAATTTGCCCACCCTGGATGAAGCGCAAGAAAATGCCCAGGAAGAGTTAAAGCTGGCACTGCAGCTCGTTGTGCGAGAATCCAGCTTCGACATTCAGGATGCGAATTTGGGGCTGATTCGTCGCATTGAACGTAATCCGGCCGGAGAGGATTGGAAAACATTTTCGCAGGTGCTGATTGAAATTAAATCGCGTTTTCCCGACGAGCAAAACATCACCTTGTTGTTGGAGCCGGGGGTTAGCTATAAGACCATGATAGAAGTGATGGATCATGTCCGTAGTGCGGACGTGGTGCAATTGGCCAGTTTGGAAACGGTTGAGCTATTTCCTGACATTTCCATTGGTGACGCGCCTGCTGTGACCGTCATGGAACCTGAACAATCACCCGGTCAGGAGGCGCAGCCATGAAGATGTCTCGTCGCGCTCGGCGCATGGAGCGCCACCACAAGAAAGCCCGGACGCCGGCACTTAATCTGGTGTCGCTGATGGATATCTTTACCATCCTGGTATTTTTCTTATTGGTTAGCTCGTCCAATACGCAACAACTGCCCAGCAATAAAGATTTGCGTCTACCTGCATCCAGTTCGCAAACAGTCCCTGATGAAACGCTGGTGATTGCCGTGACCCAGGAAGATGTGCTGGTAAAAGGCGTCAGCGTTGCCAAGGTGGCTGATGTATTAGCGGCCGCAAATGAAATCATACCGGGCCTGAAAGAGGAACTGGACTTTCTGGCCGGAGCATCGGCCGTAACTGAAAATGATCAAGCCCGTCGCGTTACCATCATGGGTGATGAAAATATTTCTTACGACTTGATCCGGAAGATTCTGACTACATGTCAACAGGCCAATTACACGCGTATTGCGTTTGCCGCAGTACAAAAAGCCAAACCCAAGGCGTAGAAAAGGTTTGTTTCAGTGAACAGTAAAAATATGGATTCGGGATGGCTGCAGTAATTACCTACAAACGATTAGCGCTGGATTGGCAGCCTGCAGACAACAATACGCAGAGCTTCAATCGCCTGGCGACAGCAGTTACGGCGGTAATTGTCATCCTGGCAATTGGGCTTTCATTTGTTCCTGTACCGGAAAAGGAGCGGCGTACCCGTGTAGAAGTCCCGGATCGTATCGCCAAATTTATCGCGCAACGGGAAAAGCCACCGGTT
>DATJLH010000078.1:0-2749 GCA_035490615.1 Cellvibrio sp. | reverse complement strand
GGTTATACGCGGCCAGCGCGGGCTTATCGGTCAGAAACAGTTCAGTAATTTCTTCACCGCGCCCCGGCCCCTTCAATAACTTTCCTTCACCCAGCAAGGTCTCGGCAACGTTCTGTAATGAGTAACTGTCGAAGCGATAATTGGCCGCTTTTAACAATTCAATACCATCGAGCGCAACACGCCCCGGCATGGTGATATAGCGCCGGCCGCCCTCGCCTTCTTCCTGTCGCCAGTGGATTGACTGCCCGCCGCGCCCCAGCGCCAACGCAATGCCCTCCCGTTGACACAAGGTCTCCAGTACCCAGAGATCAAACTGCACCAGGTTCCAGCCAATCAAAATATCCGGATCATGGTCCGCAAGCCATTGGAAAAACGTTTGCAGACACTGTTTCGCGTCGCTGCAATAAATCAAATTCTCCATTGGCGGACCTTCACCCACCATAAAAATGCGCTGCTCTGTCTCAGTCCAGACCGCAATGGAATAAAGTTGCCGGGCATCCATGGAGGTTTCGATGTCCAACGACACCATGCGCAACACGGGGCGATAATCCGAGGGCGTGATACGTGGATTGCGTTGCGGTTTGTCGGCAGGAATGGAGGGCTCAGAAAAAGTGAGTTGCGCAGCAGCCGTGACAAAACGCTCCATCAGATAGCGTTCCGGCGGACGGATATCGGCTTCCCAATAATGAATGCCAGCGCGATCCAATAATTGTTGGGCATCGCGTGCCGTGCGATGGCTGCGGAAATACAACGCGTTAACCGGTTGATCACGAAATGTTTTGAGGTCCACGTCAGCACGGCGCCACTGGCGTAAATTGCGCAACACCTCTTCGGTCCGGGGTGCATCGGCACGCGCGATAAAAAACACGACGTCCTGCCCCAGCGTTTGGGTCCAACAAGGCCCTTGCTCCGTCGCCCACCAGAAATCGAGCAGCACCCCTTCGCGGGTGTCGCGCCATTGACGGGTTAGCAGGAAGGCTTCGGGCATAGGCAGGGACCTCAGAAAAGCTGGCTATTTATACAGCCATAACTGAAGTTTGGCAAATCAACGCCGGAAAAACGCCACCTGAAAATAAAAAAGGCCGGATGACAACGCCATCCGGCCTTTTTTACTCACGTGCCTTTAGCGTCCGGGCACACACTCCAGATTAATGTTGGTCTGGAACATGAAGTTGGACTCAACGGTATGACGCTCGGCGAAGAACAGGTCAAACGAGTAGGTTTTGCCTTTCTCAATGCCCAGCTCGGCAGCGCGTTCGTCGAGGCGGATACTGCGCTCGATCACACCGTGGACACCACCGATATCAATGGCCAACTTGCCGTTGATGAACACAAACAGGTCGTCGTCACCGCGGAAGGTAAAGTGCTCGCCACCTTCGTAATCAAACTCCAGGTGCGCTTCCAGGGTGAAGTGGTAGTTATGGTCCGGTGCCGGCTTCGGCATATTGCCATAACCCAGGCCATCAATCGGGAAGAAGGTATCGTCCGAATAACTCCAGACAGTCGTTCCTTCGCGACGGGTCATCTGCAACTCGTAAGGGATGCGAATATTCACACCGCTCACGTCGCGATACCACTGGTTAAAGTTGGCTGCACCCGTCGTGGTGCGTGTGCCACCGGAGCTGCGGGCATAAACCGGTTTGCCATCAGCGCCCAGCGTTGTCTTCACGATGCCGTAATCTTCACCGATAGTGCCTTCGAAGTCCGGGTGAGACTTGTCGAAGTCGCGGATAATCACCGGAATCGTACGGCGAGTTTCGCTGGAGATATCACACACCGGCTGCTGTGCATTGATGGTGACGGTGTCCGGCTGGCTATCCAATTGGCCGTCGTTGACGATCAGTTGCGCCACATAGGTTCCTTCAACATCCGCGATGAAATGGGGCGCTGCACTGTCCGCCGCTTGCAAGCTCACGTTGCTGCCTTGTGGCTTACCGGTCAGGCTCCAGCGGTAGCTGAGCGAGTCGCCATCCGGGTCGTGGCTGGCGGAACCATCCAGTTCAATGCGGTCGCCCACGGTGACGTTCTGGTTAGCGCCCGCTTCAGCAATCGGACGAACGTTAGTGGTCGTCAGGATCACCGTATCCGGCTCACTGTTTTCATAACCGTCGTTAACGATCAATTGCAATACATAGCTACCCGGTACATCAATATCCAACTCGGTGATTTCTTCGGCCGGATTGATGAGCTGGGAACTGCTGCCCTGCGGCCGGCTCAACACGCTCCAGGAATAGGTCAAGGGATCACCATCCGCATCCGAGCTGGCTTCACCACTGGCTAACGCAAGCTTGCCGACAAACACGGATTGATCCGGGCCGGCATTGGCTACCGGGCGTGTGTTGCGGGTATCAATGGTCATGCTGTCCGGGTCACTGGCCGAACGACCGTCATTAACCACCAGCTCAATGGTGTAAAGGCCGTGCAGATCCGGTGTGAATGAGGGTGTGACACCGGTGCTGTTCACCAGGCCGGCAATGCTGCCTGCCGGCGCATCGGCAACACGCCACTGATAGGTCAGCTCATCGCCATCGGCGTCAGTACTGGCAGAACCATCCAACTGCAGCTCATTACCCAGGATACCGGTGCGGTCCGGGCCTGCGTTGGCGACGGGTTTCATATTGCCGACCACCAGCTGGACAGTGTCCGGCGCGCTGTGATCCTCGCCATCATTAACAATCAGCTGAATAACATAAACGCCGTGCTCTTCAATGGTGATCGTCGGCATGACTGCGGTCGGATTGAAGATAGT
>DATJLH010000077.1:0-1855 GCA_035490615.1 Cellvibrio sp. | reverse complement strand
GAACCAAGCGGCGACTCCAGATGATCACACACCTCAATGTGTGTCAGCCCTTTGAAGTACGCCAGATGAATAGCCTGGCGCTGCGGCCCCTCAAGGTGATCCATGCATTTATCAATGCGTACACGTTCACGTTTTTCATACAGTTCCAGTTCTGGCGACTGATGATCTTCCGCCTCATCTGGATAATCATCGGAATCAACCTCCCGCCGGCTTTTGGTTGCGCGCAGCATATCCAGCGCGCGATAACGCACGATACTGATCATCCATGTCAGCACGGTCCCTTTTTCCTGCTGATATTCGCCCGCGTTGTGCCAGATACGCACATAGGCTTCCTGTACAGCATCCTCGGCCCAATCGCGCCGGCGTAACATCTGCAAACTGATGGCGTAGAGTTTTCCCGCCGTGTCATGGTAAAGCTCGGAAAATGCCTGTCGGTCACCTTGCGCGGTGGCGCTCAGCAGTCGCAGGTAATGCTGGTGTGAGTCATCCATAAGGTAGTGTCTCTATTATTGTGTCGAGGATAAAAATAGGGGTTAGCGGAGGTAATACGTGCAGGGCGCAAATTTGGATGCAAAAAAACAGGCGCCGTTCTATATCCTGTCAAAATTGCTCCTGCAGTCAAAGCGAATCGCTCCTCGTTGATTGCTTTCGCAATTCTAAAAATTCCTGATGTGGGTAATCTTTCACCCGCATGGGTGAAACCAAACCATCGATGGATATGCGAGCACATACAGCAATGCAGCGGTTCGTGGTGATTTATCTGGCATAAAGTCAGTGCGTATTTTTTTACCCGGGTCGCTTTTTAAAAAAATAAAAATTAGGTGGTTTTTCAATATGTTAGATACCACGTTTTCGAATGGCATAGAGCTTGCTCTCCATACCTGAAAGTTAAAACGGAAATGGAGGTGTAGCTGAGTGGCATCGTTCAGGGCGGTTCCAGCAATATTGGAAGCATTAAGGAATTTTCTGGAGCTGCGTGCCGACGCAGATCTCGCCACTTTTATCACCTCGCCCGGCGTTCTGATTCTGGGTACCAAAGAGTTGGACGCAGAGCCGACAGGCAATCACCTTGGCATTTATCTACACCGTGTGTCGGTAGATCCGTTCGGCAGGAACCGGTACCTGAATCCTACTAACACCACCAAGCCTATGCAGCCGGAGCTGCCGATCAATTTGCATTTTCTGCTGGTTGCCTGGACCGACACCGGTGAAAACGAAAGTGCGTTGATCAGTTGGGGATTGCAACACATAGGGGCCTCACTGGAGCTGGATATCTCCCATATCGGTGGTGCGGATGAATTCTGGCAGGACCATGAAAGTGTGCAGATTATTCCGGAAGAAATGAGCACCGAAGATTTGCTGCGCATATGGGATGGCTTGCCAAGAAGCTACAAATTATCAGTGCCTTTTCTGGTGAAGACGGTGCGCTTGTTGCCGGTGCCGGAACGGGTCAACGGACCACGGGTACAAACCCTTGTAACGCCGATGCACGAGATAAAAGGCAACTGATCAGAGAGAGAAGCTAGGCGAACCTGCAGAACAACCGGAATCCTGTTCAAGGAATTTTTATGTTGATGTCGCAATTGCTCGAAATTCCCCTGCGCCATGGTAGTGATTACATTCACTGCTACGACGCCACCGGTTACGCAGCACCGGATCATCGCCCCATGGTCCGCGACAACTGGACAATCACCTTGCATCAGGCACCACGCGATTTGCGCGTGCTTCACAAAGCGCATCAAGCTACGTTGTTTCGCCGGGAACCGGAAACGCTGCAACGCATTGCAAAAAAGGATGAAACCGATTTTACCCGGCCCGCTACCGACACTTATTTATTACGTGGACTTATCTCGCC
>DATJLH010000076.1:0-8522 GCA_035490615.1 Cellvibrio sp. | reverse complement strand
CCGGTGACCGACGACCCGTCACGCAAATTGCCGACCCTTGCCACGATGGAGATGTTGTCGCTGCATTTGAGCGACGACATCAATCAGGAATTGTACGAAGGTTTGATGCTGGAGCTGCCCGGTCAGGTCAACAGTTTCGCGGAACAAATTGGCCGCTTTGTGGAAACCTTCGATAAACAAGCGCTGTCCAGTGCGCAACGCATTGCACACACCATCAAAGGTTCCGGCAATGTGGTGGGCGTAAAAGGCCTGGCGAATTTCATGCATTTCAGTGAAGACTTGCTGGAAGAAATGTCCCGCCAGCCTGGCGAGCCCAGTGAAGCCTTGAAACAACTCCTGGTGGACATGTCCGACACGCTCGCCGCCATGCTCGACAATCTGGTGGACGGTTCCAACGTCAGCGAGCTGGAATTGCGCGTGATGCAGCAAGTGCTGGATGCTTACCACTTTGTCTATCAGCACGACGTCGCCAGCTTCGGTGTATCCACGGCGAGTGTTGAATCCCTGGTGAACGCTGCCTTTGTTGAGGCGGATAATGAACTCGCACCACCCGCGCCGGTTGCCGAACTCCATGAAGTGCACGAGGCTGTTTCCTCAACGGCCGCCAACCAGCATCTTCAGGAAGCCATGGCCTCGCAACTGCGGGTACGCGAGGATATCGCGCAGGATTTATTGCGCCTTGCCGGTAGCAGTGCCATCGGTACCAACCGTTTGCAAACGCAAGTCCACGGCATCAAGCAGCAGTTAAACCATATCGGCCAATTGCATCACAAGCTCACATCGCTCACGGAAGAGTTGGGTCAATTGATTGAGGTGCGCGAATTATTCAGCCGACGGTTCAAGAGCAGCCACGAGGACGGGCTCGATCCGCTGGAACTGGATCGTTACAACGAATTGCACAGTTTCTTTCATCAGCTGCAGGAATTTATCACCGACGCGCGCGACGCCATTTATCAAACCCAGGGGCAATTACGTGGGCTGGAAGAGCAAACCTACGAGCAACAGGTCACCAATCGCGAATCACAAAATTTATTGCTGGAGATGCGCATGGTGCCAGCGCACACCATGGAAGCGCGCTTCCAACGGTGTGTGCGTCAGGCCTGCCGTTTAACCGGCAAGCAAGCGCGCCTGCAGTTGCTTGGCGGCGACACCATGATTGACAGCCGGGTACTACACGAGTTGGTTGATCCGCTCATGCATTTGTTACGCAACGCGGTGGATCACGGTATTGAAACTACCATGCAGCGCCAGCTCATGGGCAAGCCGGAAGAGGGCGTGATCAGCCTGCAATTTCGCGCGCAGGGCCAATCGGTGTTGGTGCAGGTACGCGACGATGGCGCCGGGTTAAGTCACACGCGCATTGCCGCAAAAGCGGAGGCGTTGAATATTGCCATCCCCGCTGCCGCCCAGGATGAACAGCATCCCGAATTACTCGAACGCTGGCTGCACCAGTTAATCTTTGCACCGGGGTTTTCCACCAGCGACGCCGTCAGCCAGACCTCCGGGCGCGGTATCGGCCTCGATATGGTGGCCGACCGTATTGCGTCATTGAAAGGGCGCATCACGGTTGAAAGTTTTCCGGGTGAAGCCTGTGAATTCACTATTCGCTTGCCCATGACCATGATCGCGGAACACGGCTTGCTGATAAAAAGCGGTGCGCATCGGTTGGTGGTGGCATCGCGCGGCGTCGAGCAATTGTTGTTCCTTGATGCCGCCACCCTGGTGTCCAGCGGCGAGGGTTTGCAATATCAATTCAACGATACGCTGATTGATGTGTATCACATCGCGCAATTGGCAAACCTACCGGGTACCATCGCGATCAACACAGCAGATGCTCACGCGCTCCTGGTTGTGGAAAGTTTTCCCGGTCAACAGGTGGGCGTATTGATCGAAAGCGTCAGCGCCAGCCGCGAGATGGTCATTAAACCGCTCACGGCGCTGACACCTGCGGTACCCGGTGTGATTGGTGCAACGATTCTGGGTGATGGTGAAGTCGCCCCGGTGATCGATGTGCAAGAGCTGGTATTGGATTTGTTGCAATCGAGTACCAACAATGCCATCTGGCAGGTTACCCACGAAGCGCTGCGGCATCAGCCGATTACCCAACGCCCCATGGCCCTGGTGGTGGATGATTCGCTCAGCACCCGGCGGTCCCTGGCGCAGTTTGTCAGCGATATCGGGATGGATGTGTGCACGGCTAAAGACGGTTTCGAAGCAGTGGATATCTTGCAGGGGCAAATGCCCAGCGTCATCCTGGTGGATATGGAAATGCCGCGCATGAACGGACTGGAATTGACAGCCCACGTGCGCGCCAACGATGCGACCAAACATATCCCGGTGATCATGATTACCTCGCGCAACACGGAAAAACATCGCAGCCTCGCGAAAGCCGCAGGCGTGGATAATTATTTGAACAAACCTTTTTCAGAAGACGAGTTGCTGCATTGCCTCAAGTCTTCCATCACTGCCTAGGATGGAGTCATGCCGCCTACCATAAACGATCAATCGCCCAGCCTTGCACCGCCGACCACACCCGCACCGGAACGTGTGCACCTTGATGGCGGCGAGTTCGGTTTGTTATTGCCTGCGGCAGATGTGGTGACCCTGTTGCCTGGCAAGCTGTTGACCGTCGCGGCGGAAACGGCTTCGCCGCTCGCAGCACAAACCTGTGGTTATGTGGAATTCGAGCAGCAACGTTACCCCGTGTTTTGTCTCAACAAAGCCTTGCAGTTGCAAAGCCGCCTGGAGACGCATCACCGGGTCTTGGTGTTGTTGCGTCATCAACAGCAGGCGTTTGCACTCGCCTGCAGTTCGCTCAATAAACTCGATACGCGGGAATACCCGGTGTATCCGGTTCCGCGCAGCATGAGCAGCCGCAAGCAACCGTTTACCAGTTTTGCCTTGATCGGCGACACCGCCCTGGGCCTCAGCTCAGCGGCAGACTTGCTTGCGTTATTGCAGGCGCGCGGTGTGCAGGTTCGCGCACAGGCTGCGCGCGGCGCATTACAGGGGGCCGGCTGATGTCGCAGATGCAGGAATTGGGTGCCTGGCTATTGCCCATTGATCAAACAACGGCGGTGGCTATCGGGCGTTACGAACTGAAATACATTGAATACATCAAGGCCAGTGTGCGCCTGCCGGGCTTGCCGTCTTATTGCGAACAGGGCTTTTTGTGGCGCAACCGATTTATCCCGGCATTGGATATCCACGAACTGGTTTCTCACCGTCGTTCCCGTGTGGTGGATGAAGAACGGATGGCCGCAATCATTGCCTACGAGAACAGCGCCGGCGAGATGGACATGGGCGCGATCTTCCTGCGGGGGATTCCCCGGTTGCTGCCGGTAAAACCGCAACAATCCGTGGCGATTGCCGAACTGGAAACCAGCTGGCAACTCCTGGCCCACGCTGCCTTCGAGGATCAGGCACAGCGCTACCCGGTGCTCGACTTGCGCGCCTTGTTTGATCGCACGCCGGCCGACTTGTTGGCCATGCATTAAAGGGGATTTTGAATCCCCTATAAACGTTAAGCCTATTGATGTGACATAAACCCGGGAATGGCGCTCAACCCTTAACTTCTTCACACTTCTGATTTTTTTTACCCTTCTTTCCTGTAAATCTTGTTCCTTATAAGCTATAGCAGGTGGCGGAAATGTGAATTAGCGTATATCGTTGGCGCTAGTATTCGCACTTATTCTCCTAACACTAAAACCAAAAGGAAGAGCCAGCGCGAGATGGATTTGCATGATATGTCAGCAATCACTGTGAACGAACAACCCGTGCGTCTGATACAGATCACCGATACTCATCTGGGTCCGCTCGCCAGTGAATCTCTGCTCGGCTTGAATACAGACCAAAGTCTGGAAGATGTCCTGCAACTGATCACTGCCGAGCAACCCACCTTCGACTACCTTGTCTGCACCGGCGATATTGCCAGTGCGGGGCACGATGTATGCTATCGCCGTTTTATCGACATGATCCGGCGCTACTTCAGCGTGCCCTTTGCCTGGATTCCCGGCAATCACGATTCCGCCACCATGATGAGCCAGTTGTCCATCCCCAACCCGCCAGAACGTCGCCTGGTGGACCTGGGCGCCTGGGTCATTGTGCTGCTGGATTCAGCCGTGCCGGGGCAGGTCTACGGCAACCTGGAGCAGAGTGAGCTGGACTTCCTTGAACAGGCGCTGGCGGAACATGCCGATAAACACGTGATGGTGATGTTGCACCATCAACCACTGCCAGTGGGCAGTGCCTGGATCGATCAATACGTGCTGCGCAATGCAGACGCCTTCCTGGCCATTGTGGACCGCAGTCCCCAGGTCAAGAGCGTGGTCTGGGGCCATGTACACCAGGACTTCAGCCGCCGCCGCAAGCACATGAAACTCTTCGCCACACCGTCCACCTGCGTCCAGTTCAAGCCCAACAGCGATGACTTTGCGGTGGATACCGCCATGCCCGGCTACCGCTGGTTTGACCTCTACCCGGACGGCCGCATCGAAACCGGTGTGTCACGGGTGAGTGGCAAGCACTACGTGATCGACTACAAATCCGCCGGTTATTGATGCCTGACCTGATTTACATCCACGGCTTCCTCAGTTCTCCCTTGTCCTATAAGGCTCGCCAGACCGCGCAGTGGCTGGCCGAGCACCGTCCCGACATCCGTTATCACTGCCCGCATTTATCGCCTTACCCGCGTGCCACCCAGCAGGTACTGGAGGCCCTGGTGGAATCTCTCCAGCCCTCACCGATCGGTTTGATCGGCAGTTCGCTGGGCGGTTTCTGGGCAACCTGGCTGGCGGAAAAGTATGATCTGCGCGCGTTGCTGGTGAACCCGGCGGTGCGGCCCTGGGAATTTATGCCGGACTATCTGGAGGTTGACCTGCCGTCCTATCACACGGATGATAGCTACCGCTTGAACGCCGGGCATATCGACGAAATCAAAGCCTGCGCTTCTCCTGTTCGACGCCATGCCAACTACTGGCTGCTCGCGCAAACCGGCGACGAAACCCTCGACTACACACAAGCCGTCGCCTTCTATGAAGGCTGCAAACAAACCGTAGAAACAGGTGGCGATCATGGCTTCCAGGGGTTCGAGCGATTTTTAAATGACGGAATACACTTTCTATTCCCGTAGGTCGGATTAGCCGCAAAGCGGCGTAATCCGACAAAAAATAATGGTTGGCATTTTCCAACACCCTTTTACAAAGCCAGTCGGGTTACGCCGCCATGCGGCTAACCCGACCTACATCAACTTAATGCTGAAGACGCTATGGCCAATTACTCCGCAGAAGATATTGAAGTACTCACGGGGCTCGACCCGGTAAAAAAACGCCCGGGAATGTACACCGAAACCACACGTCCCAATCACCTTGCCCAGGAAATTATCGACAACAGCGTGGACGAAGCTCTCGCCGGCCACGCCAAATCCATTGACGTTATCCTGCATAAAGATCAATCCGTCACGGTCACCGACGACGGTCGCGGCATGCCGGTGGATATCCACCCGGAACAAGGCAAGCCCGGTGTTGAAGTGATCCTGTGTACGCTCCATGCAGGCGGCAAATTCTCCAACAAGAATTACCAGTTTTCCGGTGGTTTGCACGGTGTGGGTGTCTCGGTAGTGAACGCACTCTCGCAAAAGCTGGAAGTCACCATCAAACGCGATGGCAATGTCTACCGTATGGGTTTTGCGAACGGTGATAAAGCCACGGATCTCGAAATCATCGACACCTGCCCAAAGCGCCAGACCGGCACCGCGGTACGCTTTTTACCCAATCCGATGTATTTCGATTCACCGAAATTTTCTGTTAGCCGTATGCGCCACGTGCTGCGCGCAAAAGCCGTTTTATGTCCCGGTTTGAAAGTCACCTTTCTCGATGAACAAAGCGGCGAAAAAGATGAATGGTTTTACGAAGACGGCTTAAAAGATTACCTCGCTGGCGCGACTCAAGGCTGGGAAACCTTGCCTGAGCTGCCCTTCGTCGGTGACTTCAGCGGCAAGACGGAAGCGGTGAGCTGGGCCGTGCAGTGGCTGCCGGAAGGTGGTGAATTAATTCAGGAAAGCTACGTTAACCTGATCCCCACCGCGCAAGGTGGTACGCACGTCAATGGTTTACGCACGGGTTTACTCGACGCCATGCGCGAGTACTGCGAATTCCGCAATCTTATTCCGCGCGGCGTCAAACTCGCGCCGGAAGATATCTGGAACAACTGTTGTTATGTGCTCTCCTTCAAACTGGCCGATCCACAATTTTCCGGCCAAACCAAAGAACGTTTAACCTCGCGTGAAGCGGCTGCGTTTGTCTCCGGCATCGCCAAAGATGCGTTTGCACTGTGGTTAAACCAGCACACCGAAGAAGGCGACAAACTTGCCGACCTTTGTATCAACAACGCACAAAAACGTGTGCGCTCCAGTAAAAAAATCGCGCGCAAAAAAGTGACCCAGGGCCCGGCTTTGCCCGGCAAGCTCGCGGATTGTTCCAGCGGCGACCCCTCGCGCAGCGAATTATTCCTGGTGGAAGGAGACTCCGCAGGCGGCTCCGCCAAACAAGCGCGCGACCGCGAATTCCAGGCCATCATGCCGCTGCGCGGAAAAATCCTGAACACCTGGGAAGTCAACTCCGAAGAAATTCTTTCCAGCCAGGAAGTACACGACATCTCCGTCGCCATCGGCCTTGATCCTGGCGCAGAAGATTTAACCGAGCTGCGTTATCACAAAATCTGCATCCTCGCTGACGCCGACTCCGACGGCTTGCACATCGCCACCTTGCTGTGCGCGCTGTTCGTCAAACATTTTCCCGCCCTCGTCAAAAACGGCCACGTCTTCGTCGCCATGCCGCCGCTCTATCGCATCGACATCGGCAAAGACGTTTACTACGCGCTCGATGAAAGCGAGAAAAAAGGTATCCTCGACCGCCTCGCCGCCGAAAACAAAAAAGGCAAGGTCAACGTGCAACGCTTCAAAGGCCTCGGCGAAATGAACCCGCTGCAACTGCGCGAAACCACCATGGCGGTCGACACCCGCCGCCTGGTGCAACTCACCATCGAAGACGGCGACGCAACCCATCAGGTGATGGATATGATGCTCGCGAAAAAACGCGCGGGTGATCGTAAGAATTGGTTGGAAGAGAAGGGGAATTTGGCGGAGATTGCGGTGTAGTTGTAGTATTGATAAGTCATTAAAATCGGAATATGGATAAAAAGGAAACGACTATGTATTACGGTGGAGCAGGAGCCCAAATTTCAAAACCTATTATGCTCAAAGCGCTTAATAAGCTTGGTGATCTGCTGAAAGCTAAAAAGCAACGTCTTGAGCTTATTTGTTGTGGCGGAGTAGTGAGTGTGCTTTATCATGGTTCCCGCCAGATGACTCATGATGTGGATGTTTTGTTTCCAAATAATCCTGTGGTAGCTAACCTGCTAAAGGAGTTGGTAGACAAGGTCGGTGAAGAGTTTGGCTTGGAACATGGGCCTAGAGACAAATGGTTCAACGATAGTGTGAGCTTTATCGGGCTTCAATCGAAATCAAATACTGTAATTTTTCGTCACCCCAATCTTGTTTTGAAGGCGGCGGACTGGCATGAAATGCTTGCGCACAAATTGACAGCCTTCCGTGGAGAGCGGGATATCAACGACGCTATTCATTTTTTGAAAGAAATAAAACCCACGGATAAGCAAGCAATTTTTAATAAAGTGACGGGTTTTCGCCCATTTGTTCCGCATGTGGCGGACAAACTATTTGAAAGTCGCTTTGAACAGATCTGGGGAAAGGCCTATGGAAAATCTTGATGCAACATTAGATCTGATGATTGATAGGCTATTGAACTATGATGAGATAGCCTTCCTTGATTTGGTTCAGTATGTTTGGCGACGAGGTTGGAAGTTGGAAAATGCAAATAACACTGATCTGGCAGATCCTTTAAAGGCGGCAATCAGGGCTTGCCTTATTGAGCGGATGGTGGAGATTTGGAGTGCGCCTCCCAAAAATAGTGCCGAAAAATCCCCCTCGTGGTGTAAAGATGTTCCGCCTTTGAAGACTCCCTTCTCCGTTATAAAACCGGAAGATCAGGATTTTTGGGCCAAAGAGCCTGGGAATAGTATTTTTGCAAAAAGAAATATTTTTGCACCACAAGAGTTTATGTTTTTTCTATGAGTGACATTGCCATCATCGATATCGAAGCCAGCGGTTTGCACTTCGATTCTTACCCAATAGAGATAGCTGTTCTAAAGGGCAATGAAGTGCAGTCCTGGTTAATCAAACCAGAACCAGCGTGGACATATTGGTGCGAAATCGCTGAGAGTTTACACGGTATATCGCGGGAAACCCTTGTTCGGGAAGGTCGCCCTGCTGTTGAAGTTGTTCAGCAGCTAAATGAATTTCTGCTTGGCTTTGATGGAGCATTATACAGTGACGCCGACCGATGGGATGTAGATTGGGTTGACACCTTATACTTCGCTACAAGGAAAGCTCGCCCCTTTCATATTGCTTCAATTTACGATCTTTTATTTGTTGTTGAGGCTCGTCG
>DATJLH010000075.1:0-35900 GCA_035490615.1 Cellvibrio sp. | reverse complement strand
GTTTACCATCCTCCCAGGGCTCCAGCTTTTTCAGCAACTCCACCGCTCGCTTTGATAGTGGAACGTCCCGGCCAAAACCGTTTTTTGAATCCCGCACGCCTGCAGTTTTTGCTTTAAAGTTCACATCGCCAGGCATGAGTGCGCATATCTCTCCGGCCCGCATGGCCGTTTCTATCGCAAATAAAAATGCGACCGCCGTGCGCTGTTGGTGCTGCAAAACAGGCCGATCTTCACGGTACATGCACGCAATACAGAATGCAGCAATTTCGTGATCAAACACTCGACGGTCACGGTGAGGTGGATTCTTTGGCCGCTTCAAATCCTGCATGGGGTTGCCGGTCATGAGTCGCCAACGCCGCGCCTCGGTCAAGCAACTCGATATCAGATTCAGCTCACGATTAACCGTGGAAGGTTTCACTTTTTTGAGGCGCAGCGCCACCCACTCGTCAAAGTGCTCGCGCCGCAAATCGCTTAGCAATACCTTGGCAATGGGGTAATTTTCAAACGCAAGCAGCCGCACCTTTTCCCAACGGGAACCCTTTTTTTTGCTGGAAATTTCGTGAGAGTAACGAATGAAAATATCACCCAGGGTGTGTGTCGAACTTGCACCGACTGCCAGCTGACTTAATTCATATTCCGTTTGCGCTGCCCAGTTTTTAGCTTCTTGCTTGGTCGTAAAAACTTTCGATTTTCGCAAACCGCTTACATATACCTCGGCCCTGGTGCCACCGGTAGCTGTCTTGCGATACGTCGCCATGCGTAATCCCCTCGCGTAAAAATGCGTAATGCACAGGCAGGAATATACGATTATTTACGCTTTATTGCGAGATTAAAAAATATACGCTATGCTTTGAAAGCCTTGATTTTAAAGGGTTTGAGGCGGTTTGAGGGAAATTGCTATTTTAGCGATGGTGCCCGAGGCCGGACTTGAACCGGCACGACCTTGCGATCGACAGATTTTAAATCTGTTGTGTCTACCGATTTCACCACTCGGGCAGAGTGCTTTTACCTCGGCGGGTAAAAGAAAAGTGGAGGCGCGATCCGGAGTCGAACCGGACTAGCTGGATTTGCAATCCAGAGCATAACCGCTTTGCTATCGCGCCGTTTGAGGGCCGGAATTCTAGCGGAATCGTTTTAAAAATCCTAGTGTTTTCTGAGGCTTAACCTGAGATTGTTGCACGTGATCGGGATTTAATCGCCCGGCTCACTGCCTGCGTCGCATTACTTGTTATCCACGTCCGGCAACAGAAAGGGCCAGGCTGCGCGCAGATACAACACCATTGACCACAAGGTCAGGACGGCGGCGCCTGCGAGCGCAATATAACCAATCAGCATCAGGAACGGGAGGTCCATCAGCAGGACGATAATGGCGGTCATCTGCAAGGTGGTCTTGATCTTGCCGATATAGGACACCGCTACGCTGGCGCGCTGCCCCAGCTCCGCCATCCATTCACGCAGGGCCGAAATAACAATCTCGCGCCCCACAATCACCGCGGCGGCTGCCGCGAACCAGGCAGAGTCGTGATGCAGCCCTACCAATAACAACAGGGCAATTGCCACCATGAGTTTGTCAGCAACCGGGTCGAGGAAGGCGCCAAAGGGTGTACTTTGGTTGTATTTACGGGCCACGTAGCCATCCAGCCAGTCGGTAATCGCCGCAACACTGAAGATCATGGCCGAAGCAAAATGTGCCCATTTGAAGGGAAGGTAAAAAACCACAACAAACAGGGGAATCAGAATAATACGCAGGAGCGTGAGTTGGTTAGCCAAAGTCATGTAATGAACGCTTCTCTCAAAATAGGCAATGCCGAGTTGCCCTACTGCAGCTGGCCGGTGCCATGGCGGCGCCGATCAATACAAGGTGGCGATCATACTACATGGCTAGTCATTATGGAAAAAGGAGTAAATCTCTTCGGCGAGCCGCTGGCTGATGCCCTGGACTTTGGCGAGGTCATTAACGCTGGCTTTGCGGATTTCGGGCAGCCCGCCAAAGTGACGCAGTAGCTCCCGGCGACGCCCTGCCCCAATGCCCGGTACGTCTTCCAGCGTGGAAGTTTTGCGTTTTTTGTCGCGGCGCTGTTTGTGGCCGGTGATAGCGAATCGGTGCGCTTCGTCGCGGATATGCTGGATCAGGTGCAACGCCGGTGAATCGCCCGGCAAGACGATCTCTGCGCCGGTCTGTGCGTTGAACAGGGTTTCAAAGCCCGCCTTGCGGGTTGTGCCCTTGGCCACACCGATCATCAGGACATCATTCACCCCAAGCTCTGCGAGCACCGCTACCGCCTTGGCAAGCTGACCCTTACCGCCGTCAATGAGCAGGATATCCGGCAGTTTGCCCTCGCCTTTTTGTAAACGGGTGTAGCGCCGCTGCAGCGCCTGTTCCATCGCCGCATAATCATCACCCGGTGTAATGCCATCGATGTTAAACCGGCGATAGTCCGACTTGAGCGGCCCGTTGGTATCGAACACAACGCAAGACGCGACGGTCAACTCGCCGCTGCTGTGGCTGATGTCGAAGCACTCCAGGCGCTGGGGCATTTCGTCCAGCCCCAGGGCATCCTGCAAAGCCAGGAAACGATCCTGGGAGTTCTTTTTGCTGTTGAGGTGGCTGGTGAGGTTTTGTTGTGCCGCGGTGGCTGCCATTTGCAACCATTGCGCGCGGTGGCTGCGCACGCTGCTCGTTAAAAACACCTGTCGACCGGTAGCTTGCTGTAAGGCCGCACACAGCAGGTCCGCTTCTTCAACCGCGTGACTGGTGATGATTTCGCGCGGAATCTCACGCCCTTCACTGGCGAGATAAAACTGCGGCAAAAATTGCGTGAGGACTTCCGCCGGCGATTCGGTCAAGCCGGCCTGCGGATAAAAACTGCGGCTGCCCAGAATCCGCCCCTGGCGAATAAACAGCACATGGACGCAAATCACCAGCCCTTGCATCTCCGCTGCAATAACATCGACATCGCCCTTGCCTTCTTCCATCACCTGTTGGGTCTGGATGTTGCGCAATGCCATGATCTGATCGCGATAATTGGCGGCTTTTTCAAACTCCAGCCCTTGCGAGGCGGCATCCATCTGATTGGCCAATTCGCGCATTAATGTATCGCTGTTGCCGGTCAGGAACATGCGCGTGTGGCGCAAATCATTCGCGTATTCATCCGGGTTAATAAAATTGACGCAAGGTGCGGTGCAGCGCTTGATTTGATATTGCAAACACGGGCGTGAGCGATTCCTGAAAACACTGTCTTCACACTGGCGTATGCGAAATGTTTTTTGCAGAAAATTCAGGCTGTCACGCACGGCACCCACGTTGGGATAGGGCCCAAAATATTCACCGCGTTTTTTCTTGGCGCCGCGATGAAAACTGATACGCGGAAAATCTTCACCGCTGGAGATAAAAATATAGGGATAGGATTTATCGTCACGCAGCAGGATGTTATACGGCGGCCGGTTGGCCTTGATCAGGTTTTGTTCCAGGATCAGCGCTTCGGTTTCACTGGCGGTCACCGTGACTTCGATCTGGCGAATCTTCGCCACCAGCGCCTGGGTTTTAACGCTTAAACCGGATTTGCGGAAATAGCTGGCGAGACGCGCTTTAAGATTTTTGGCTTTACCCACATAGAGGATAACCCCGTCTTCACCAAACATCTGGTAGATACCGGGTTGTTGGGTGACATTAGCGAGGAAACGAGCGGAGTCAAAGGGTTCAGCGGGTGCTGCGTTGCTGTCAGTAACCATGCAGTTTTTGAGTACAAAAATATAATGCAGGCAATTGCCTCATTGCCCGCCAGTCAATAGAAGCGGCCGATTACACCACGGCTTCCGGATCGAGAAAGTTATGCTTGACCGCCAGGAGCGTCAATTCGACATCGCTGTTGATATTCAGTTTCTCAAAGATCCGGTAACGATAGCTGTTAACGGTTTTGGGACTGACACAAAAGGTCGTCGCAATATCATTCACTTTCTGACCATTGGCAATGAGCATCGCCGTTTGCAATTCGCGTTGGGACAGTTTTTCGAAGGGCGATTCCTGGCTGCTGTTACCGCTGAAGTTTTTGAGCGCGAGCTGCTGAGCAATGCTGTTGCTCATGTACAAATCACCGCGGATGACTTTGTTAATCGCATCGGTAATCTCGGTAAATTCAGCGCCTTTGGTGACATACCCCACGGCGCCCGCCTGCATCAGGCGGGTCGGGTATAAATTGTCATCGCACGCCGTGACAGCAATGATCTTCATACCGGGATTAATCGCCAACAACTTCTTGGTTGCCTCCAGACCGCCCATACCGGGCATCTTCACATCCATCAGCACAACGTCCGGTACCAAGGTGCGCGCCTTGGCTACTGCCTCTTCCCCACTTTTGGCCTCACCGACTACTTGATATCCATTCACGTCTGCCAGCATGCGCACAATTCCCATACGCACTAAATCGTGATCATCGACAACAAGTATCTTTGTCAAACCAAACCCCCAATCCGGCCAAACCGGAGTCACACCTTTGTTATTAAACGTAAAGACAGCTTGCGGGAGATTGTAGAGTCTGCCATCGCAAAGCGCTACCACCTGTCAATAAAGTAGCACTAACCTGCGTATCTTGCCGGGATTGCCCTGGGAAACTTTGAACAATCCACATGAAAACTCATCAGCAAACTATTGAAAAATATATCTAAACGTCAAGTTCACCCGCTCATCAACTATCCGGGTCGTTTTTGCCACCTGGTGAAGCCAATGGTGCTGCGTAGGCCCCGCCATGACCAGTAGAGAACCGTGGCTCAAGTCCACCGCCAGGGTTGGCGCCTCTTTGCGGGATTTGTGCTTGAGCGTAAAACGTCGCGTTGCCCCCAGACTGACCGACGCGATGACCGGGTTGTGCCCCAACTCCGGCTCATCATCACTGTGCCAGGCCACACTGTCGCGACCATCGCGATAACGGTTGGCGAGCACACTGTTAAAGGTAATCCCCAAGGTGGCTGCCAGCCTCTGGCGGATATCAGCCAACGTCTCGGTCCAGGGCAAAGGATCAAACCGCACCCCGGAGTACCGATAAGCACAGCCCGGATCGCCATACCACGCATTCAGGCGCGGGATCGCATGCTCCTGGCCGTGGATGCGAATGCGCGACTGCTGCCATTCCAATGTGGTGATTAAATCCCGCAAGCAGGTATCGGCCATGGCGGTTGGCAGCCAATGACGATACAGACGCACCTCGCCATCCAGCGACAGCAGGGTTTCGCAGGCGGGTGAATCAAACAGTGTTGTTTGTCGGGCCGATGTCATCGGGGCATTAAGCGCTTTTGGCATAACCTGCGCAATGAATTTTTATGTTGGGTAAACCCACTGTCGTTGAACATCCCATTCTGCCGGTTACGGATAAAAACGCGGCTCCGGTTCCAGGGCCACGCCGTATTTTTCCCACACAGACTGTTGGATTTTTTCCGCCAGGGCTACCACCGCGCTGCCTTTCGCGCGCCCCGGATTCGTAAGCACCAACGCCTGCTGTCCATGCACAGCAACCGGCCCGCAAACCTGCCCGCGCCAACCAGCATGATCAATCAACCAGGCTGCCGCCAGTTTTACCTGCTGCTCATCCACGGGATAAGCCACCAGCTGCGGGTACTGTAGACGCAAGCTTTCATAATGCGCGACAGGTATGACAGGATTTTTAAAAAAACTCCCGGCATTCGGCACCTGTGCAGGATCGGGTAATTTGCTGCGCCGAATCGCGCAAATAATGTCGCTGACGGTTTTCGGCGTGACGCTGTCAGTCAGTTGTGGCGTCAGTGCATCACGCAACGCGGGATAGGATAAAACCAGGTGCGCCTGCTTGCGCAACTTGAAGGTGACTGCGGTAATAACATATTGGTCGCGCAATCGGCCTTTGAAAATACTGTCGCGATAACCGAATTCGCACGCCTCTTTCGTAAATGTCACCGGCAGCCCCGAGCGAATATCAATGGCTGTAAGTTCTTCAAAGACATCTTTCAATTCGACACCGTAGGCGCCGATATTCTGGATCGGTGCGGCGCCGACACTGCCGGGAATCAGCGATAAGTTTTCGAGTCCCCAGTAATGAAAGTCCAGGCAATATTCCACCAGCTCATGCCAGTTCTCACCGGCCGCCACACGCAGCCAGATATATTCACTGTTTTCTGCGATCAGCGTTTTGCCGTGCAAACGGATATGAATCACCAGGCCGGGGAAGTCATCACACAGCACAATATTGCTGCCACCTCCCAGGATTAACAGCGGCAGCTTTTCATGACCGGCGTAGCGCAATGCCTCAACCAATTCTGTTTCGTCGGCCACACTTACGTATACCTGCGCCTTCACCGGCACGCCAAGGGTGTTGTAACTTTGCAGATCAAAATTCGGCAGAAAAAGCGGCACAATAATCCCGTCAGGCGCGATGGCGCTGTTGCAATTGGCGTAACAAACCGGCGGAGGCATCCTCGATTAAATCGAGCACCAGATCAAAGCCGGCAGCGCCTCCGTAGTAAGGGTCCGGCACTTCACGGTGGCGAGAGTGTTCAGCGAAATCCAAAAACAAGCCAAGGTGTCCCTGATAATGATCGGGCTTCATGGATTGCAAATCGCTGAGGTTGGCGTGGTCCATCGCCAGGATAAAATCAAATGCTTCAAAGTCCGTTGCGGCAACCTGCCGTGCTCGTAAGCTGGATAAATCATACCCGCGCGCCTTTGCTGCGCTGACTGCGCGCGCGTCCGGCGACTTACCGATATGCCAACCACCCGTCCCGGCAGAGTCGATAAAGATGCGGTCCTGCATTCGCGCGTCGGTTACCACTTTGCGAAAAATACCTTCCGCCGTGGGCGAGCGACAAATATTACCGAGGCAGACAAACAGTATCCTGGTATCCACAGCCTAAGACTCCAGCAATTGCCTGACGCGCTGCAAATCCGCTTCCGTGTCCACGCCACCGGGCACTGCCGCGCAGGCTTCGTCAATATGAATGGTTTCGCCGTGCCACAGCACGCGCAATTGTTCCAGCGATTCGATGTGTTCCAGTGGCGCCTGGGGCCACCCAACAAAACGATTAAGCAATGCAACGCGGTAAGCATAGATACCAATGTGACGCTGACACGGAAAATTCAGCGGCAAATCCTGCACCTGTGCAGCGGCAAAATGATCGCGCGGCCAAGGGATAGACGCGCGGCTGAAATATAACGCCCTGCCCGTTTTATCGGCCACCACCTTTACAATATTGGGATTGCGAAAATCCTCAAGCGAATGAATCGGTTCACTTAATGTGGCGACACTGGCAGCGTGTGCATTCGCCAGATTGTTAGCGACCTGATTGATCACCGCCGGCGGTATCAGCGGTTCATCACCCTGAACATTCACCACGATATCATCGCCCTGCAGTGCGAGTTGTTGAGCGACTTCCTGTAAACGATCCGTGCCGGAATTGTGAGTCGCGGACGTCATGCATACTTGTCCGCCAAACGCTTTGACCACGGCTTCTATCCGTGTGTCATCGGTAGCAACAATCACCTGGCGGGCGGCGCTCTCGCAGGCGCGCTCGTAGACATGCTGGATCATCGGCTTACCGGCGATATCCCGCAAGGGTTTGGCGGGCAGCCGAGTCGACGCATAACGCGCGGGAATCACAACGTAAAAACTCATGGGGAAATCCTGAAATACTAGGGTTTTAATCCGGCTATCTTAACGTCAAAGTCATGCCAGAAACAGTCGGGCAACTCCGCGCCCACGGCGAGATAAAACCAATCGGGTTGTGCAAAATCCCGGCACTTCACCGCGTCTTTAGCGGTCATGACGACGGGTAGCGATTCTGCAAAGGAAAAGTCACCTTGTTGATAGGCGTGGTGATCGGGAAAATCGTGTTCGACAGGCTGCAATCCCAATTCAGCCAGCGTCTGGTAAAAGCGCCGTGGATTACCAATCCCGGCTACAGCATTTACCGATTTTTTATTGCCACGGGAAAAATAATCCACCGGGTGCGCCTGTCCGTCAGCCAACGAGCACCAGGCGTGGGGAACAATGCGCATGGCATAGGTTTGGGTGACAGGTAACGACAAAGGTTGCTGCGCACTGTTGACCACAACAAAATCTGCAGACTGCAAACGCGACACGGGTTCGCGCAAAGGACCCACCGGCAAACAAAAACCATTGCCAAGGCCCCGCTGACCATCGACCACAATGATTTCCAGCGCACGCCCCAGACGATAATGTTGCAGGCCATCATCACTCAGCAGGATATTGCAGCCAAGCCGCTCAAGTTCGCGCGCACCCCGCACACGATCCGCATCGACACACACGGCACAACCGGTCTGCTGAAAAATGCTCAGGGGTTCATCGCCGCTTTCTTTAACATCCGTGGCCGAAGTGACCACCAGAGGATAATGGTCAGCGTGCCCGCCATACCCGCGACTGATAACACCAGGATTAAGCCCCTGGTGTTGCAGGTGTTTCACCAGGGCAATCAATAGCGGGGTTTTGCCCGTGCCGCCCACTGAAATATTGCCCACGACAATCACCGGCACTGACAGGATGTGTTGTGCAAAACGACGTAAATAAAAGCGGCGTGCGCTGGCGATAAGACGGAACAACCACATCAGGGGCAAGAGCGCAAAAGTCCATCTGCGCTTGCCGTACCAGGCATCAAGCCAAAGGTTGTGTGATTGTTGGGACACGTGAGTACCTGTGCGGCAGAAAACTTATTCCGTCTCCGGGTCGGGTTGACGCGAGGTAATACTGAGCTGGACAAAACCCAATTGACCGGCGGCATCCATCGCCGTTACAACGAACTGATGCGGCGTGTTGGCATCCGCTGTAATACTGAGCGGCAGCTTGGTGTTGCCCTGGGATAATTTTTCCAGCGCGGACTTCAGGGTTTCCACCTTGTTATTGACCAGGCTGTGGCCATTCACCGAAAAATGCCCTTGCGCACTGATGACAACATCCAGCTGTTCCTGGGTTTCGGTGCTGGGCTCGCCCACCGCTTCCGGTAAATCCACACTCAAATGGGTTTCTTTGGTAAAGGTGGTCGATACCATAAAAAACAACAACAGAATAAAGACCACATCGATCAACGGCGTCAGGTTAACGCCCTCTTCTTCTCTGGGCTGGCGACGGAATTTCATGGCGTCATCCTCGGGCTCAATGGATTCAAGGATTAAACCACTTTCACATCAACGCGGCGGTCGCTGTGCAAGGCATCCACCAGTTTGATGGCTTCCTCTTCCATGGTGACGACGATGGAATCGATGCGACGCAAAAAGAAGCGATGAAAAATCATGGCGGGAATCGCCACAATCAAACCGGCAGCGGTGGTGACCAGCGCAACAGAAATACCACCGGCCAGCACTTCGGTATTACCAGTGCCCTGTATCATGATGGCATTGAACACCTGGATCATCCCGATCACCGTACCGAGCAAGCCTAACAATGGCGCGACATTGGCGATGGTGCCGAGCACGCTGATATAACGCTCCAGTTCGTGCACAACCTGGGTGGCGGCCTCCTGGATGCTGTCTTTCATCACTTCACGGCCGTGGCGGGAATTACTCAAACCCGCTGCCAAGATCTGGCCCAACATGGACGACTGTTTCAGTTCGCGCAATTTGGTTGCATCGACCTGATTGTTCTTGATCCAACTCCACACCTGGGCGAGCAAATGACGCGGTGCAATCTTGGCTGGGTTCAATGTCCAGTAGCGCTCAATGCAGATAGCAATAACAGCGACCGAGCAAATAATGATGGGGATCATCAACCAACCGCCAGACATAATGATTTCTAACACGTCATCTTCCTCTTCAAGCCGGACTGCACCCAATGCAGGTTTTTCGGGGCGGTACATTACCATAAGCAACGAAGAAAACCATGCCGGGGTTCGTTTTTCACGACTTTTGCACAGAGGCTGTCAGGCGCCCGGCAGGCGCCTGAACAAAGCTTAATCAAACCAGTAGCGCGGCTGATAGAGACGCTGTTGTCGCACAGGTTGGAGCACCCCCTCCTGCCAGGAAAATACCAGGGCGCCGCCCCCCGCCGTATTGAAGGCGCGACTGCCGCGAGCGGCATAACGTGCAACTACCTCTTGATGCGGATGGCCGTGCTGGCTGCGATAACCCGCGCTGTACACCACAAATTCCGGCCGAACATGGCTGACAAATGTCGACGTGGATGAACTGCGACTGCCGTGGTGCGATGCCACCACCAGGGTAAGCGCCTCTGGTAACTGGCGCTGATTGACCAACCGGTTTTCTACCCGACCTTCGATATCACCGGGCAAAAGAATCCGTTGCCCGGCGTATTCGATCAACAGCACACACGAACGGTTATTCGCACTCCCGGATGCCCCACGAAATACCTCTGCGGTTGGCACAAAGCTGAAGTGCACCTGGTTCCATTCCCAGGCTTCATATGCGTGGCAGTTGTGCACCGGTATTGGATGGTCCAGCAGACTTTGCGCTTTCATCGGTTCCCCGGCTACCACTTCGTGTATCGCCAGATTTTTGATGATGCCTTGCACACCGCCGGAATGATCCTTGTCGTGATGGCTGACAATCAATTTATCTACCTGGGAAATACCCCGCTGGCGCAGGTAAGGCACCACAATGGCGCCGCCGGCTTCAAACTTATCGCTGTAGGCTGGACCGGTGTCGTAAATCAGGCGGTGATCCGGTGTCTCCACCACCACAGCCAAGCCCTGCCCGACATCCAGAATGGTGAGCGTGAGGGGCGGCGGTATTTTCCCGGGTAAGATCAGCGCGGTGAGCAACGCGGGGTAACCCAGCCAGCGACCGGCAATCCCGCGCGGCAGCAAGAGCAACAGGACGCCGACCAAGGCAATTACCAAGGCCCAGCCCTGCAGGCTGATAACCGGGTTTGACTGGGTGCTGCCCAGATCGAGGAGGCTCTGCAGCCAGGCATCCAGGACACGTAATCCCAAGTCTGCTAGTTGAAGCAACCAATGACTCAGCAACGGAAAAATGCCCTGAATCACCGCCGCCAACAACAGTGGCGGCACCACCAGGGTGGTGACCAACGGAATAGCAATCAGATTGGCCAATGGCGCCAACAAAGAGACCTGGTTGAGCAGTACGCCGAGGGGCAACAGCAGGCCAATAAAGATGGTCCACTGGCTGCGAACAAGCCCGTTTAGCCAGTGGACGGGTGCGAAAGATTGCCTTGCGCCATAGCGACCGGCAAAGCAAAACAACAGCACCGCCACGGCGCCAAAGGATAACCAGAATCCCATGTCGTAGGCCGCCAGGGGATCACTGATCACCACACTGACCAGCGCGAGGCTGAAGATATGGCTGACCCGGTAAGAACGCCGCCACAGGTAAACCAGTTGCACCACCAGGATCATCACCAGAGCGCGCTGGGTTGGCAGGGTAAAGCCCGCCAGGGCACTGTAGCCCAGCGCGAGCAACACAGCACCGAGATAACCTGGCACTAATGCCGGGCACGGGTGATACACCAGGTTAATACAGCGCCCGATAAGACTGCCCAAGACGAAACCAGCCACGGCCAAAAATCCCACATGCAAACCCGAAATAGCCACTAGATGGTTTACCCCGGTTAACTGCATGCGACGCCATTGTTCAGCATCCATCATGGATCGGTCGCCGATCAGCAGCGCCAGTAATACCGCCCGCTGGGGGCTGTCGGTGCTAGCTAATAACCAATCGCGCAAAGCGTGACGGTGAGCGCCGATATCCCCTCTCGCCGCAACCGCTATGCGCTGGGTCAGATGGCTCTCGCGCACATACCCGACACCGCCAATGCCGCGTCGCATCAGCCAGACCTGATAATCAAACCCACCCGGATTGACGAAACCGCGCGGTCGTTTCAGGCGGACCTGCCATTGCCAGCGCTCGCCGCTGCGCACCGCGACTGCGTCCTTCGCATACCAGCTCAGTTGAAGCCTCTCCGGAAAGTCGGCGATGGCAGTGTGGGCATCATCGAGAAGATATGCGGCATCAACCTGCAATACGAACCGCTGGCGGCGTTCATCAATCACCGGCAAATCCACCACGCGTCCGGACACCATCAAGTCCCGGCCCACTAAATCCTGAGGCAACTGATTGGCCAGTATGCCGTAGCCATAAATCACGCCCCAGCCAAAACCGATGGCATAGGCCAGCACAATCCTGAAGCGGGAAATACGAAGCGCAATCAGCAGGAGCGGAACCAGCGAAAGCAACCATGGAATAGGCGGCAGATACGGCAGAAAACCCACCGTGAGGATACCGCCCGCGAGGGCGAGGAGATAAACGGGCATGCAAACATCCTTGAGCAACCAGATCCGTGTGATGCGTGATTATGCATCACACAAATGTGATATCAAGGTGGAATTCGCTTCCACAATGATCGACACGCCAAGGTGGAACCTTGCAGGGATTCAACTTTCAGAGCGACAGTGTGCATAGTGTCGACGGGCATTTCGATGCATAATGCGCGCCTCCATCAGCTGTCATACAGCTTTACCCGTAACTAACGCAACAGGCGCCAATGGCACGTAAGTTATTCAGACGTTACCTTCCCTCCGCAGCCAAGGTTAAAGATAACCCCTCGCTGCATTTTCTGGGCGATCTGTTGCACGACCCTAACCTGTTCCACCTGAACCGCCACTCTGTGTCTGTGGCCTTCTTTGTCGGTATTTTTATTGCGTTCATTCCTATCCCCGGACAGATGCCGGTGGCGGCATTGGCGGCCTTGCTGGTGCGCTGTAACCTGCCGATCTCCGTTGCCCTCGTCTGGTTGACCAACCCGCTCACCATGCCGGCAATTTTCTTCGCCACCTATCAACTGGGCCGTTGGTTGTTGGGGGTACCGCCCATCTCCGTGTCCCTGGAATTGTCCTGGGAATGGCTGGCCAATGAATTCGTGCTGATCTGGAAACCGCTGATTGTGGGTTCACTGTTATGCGGTTTGATCTTCGGCGCTCTGGGCTATGTGGCTATCCAGATTTTCTGGCGCTGGCATGTGGTGAAAGGTTGGAACAAACGGAAGAAACGCCCCAAAGCAGTGGCTAATGAAGCGCTGAAACAGGATGATCTGGCGGACAAGCAGGACTATTCGTAGCGCAGGGCTTCCGCTGGCTGAACACGGCTGGCACGCCAGGCGGGATACAGCGCCGCAAAAAAGCTGATGATCAGGGCGGTGACCGCAATTTGCGCTACATCCGACCATTGCAGGTCCGACGGCAAATAACTGATGGGATACACATCAGACTCCAGAAAGCGAACATTCAGCAGTCGTTCCAGCCACTGCACGGCATCCGTCACACACAGCGATAACAGCACACCCACGGCGACACCGAGGGCCGTTCCGATCAGGCCGATCAAACCGCCCTGCACCATAAAAATACCGATAATCTCACCGGTCGAGGCGCCCAGCGTGCGCAGAATAGCGATATCACCCTGCTTGTCTACCACCACCATAATCAGCGTCGAGACCAGGTTAAAAGCCGCGATGGCGATAATCAAAAACAGCAACATCTCCACCAGATTCTTCGACATATGAATCGCTTCATAGAGATTGCCCTGGGTGCGGGTCCAGTCAGAGCCGTAGAAGCCCGGTGGCAGCGCGTTGACCAGTTGGCGCACGACGGCGGGCGCGCTGAACAGATCATTTACCTGCAAGCGGATACCGGTCACCGTACCGGGAAACTCAGACAAGGACGAGGCGGCTTCCAGTCCCATCAGGGCTAAACCATGGTCAATCTCCGTACCGCTATCGAATACCGCCAACACGGTCAGCATGCGGATGTTCGGCGTGGGATTGCCACCGCCGGTACGCGGAATGATCAAGCTGACCGAGTCACCCGGCTCCACCTGCAAGGTATCCGCGATCCCGCGCCCTATCAGGATACCCTGGCTGGACTGGCTCAACTGGTCAAAGCCCTGCTCGGGCAGATACTCTTTCAACGAGGACAAGCGGGCTTCTTGCGCGGGATCAATACCAAACAGGTTTACCGGCGATACTCGCTTTTGGTGAGCCAACAACCCCTGCAATTGGACGAAAGGCGCCGCCGCGAGAACCTGCGGATGCGCCTCCAGCTCGTCGATCAGCGGCTGCGGTTCTTCAATACCATAACGTTGATAAATGGTCGCCTGGGGCATGATGCCCAGGATGCGCTCGCGCAGCTCGCGATCAAAGCCGTTCATGATCGACATGACCAGCACCAGCAAAGCCACCCCAATCACCAGGCTGGCAATGGACAATGAAGAGATAAACGAAACCAACTGGCTATGACGGCGGGAAATACCGTAGCGCGCACCGACAAGGAAAGTGAGTTTATTCAGCACGGTTACACCAGCGTCCCGTCGGACAGGGTCAGGGTACGGTCCATACGCGCCGCCAGCCGCTGGTCGTGAGTTACCACCACAAAGCTGGTGCCGATAGTCTGGTTTAGCTCCAGCATTAACTGCTGGATACTGTCGGCGGCGTGAGAGTCGAGGTTGCCGGTGGGTTCATCCATCAACACACAGGCCGGGTTAGTCACCAGGGCGCGGGCAATGGCCACCCGTTGGCGCTCTCCGCCGGATAGCTCTGAAGGTTTGTGTTGCACCCGTTCCGCCAAACCAACTCGCGCCAACATCGCTGCCGCGCGTTCTTTGGCTACCGCTGTGGCCTCGCGGCCGATCAACAAGGGCATGGATACATTTTCCAGCGCGGTAAATTCCGGCAGCAGATGATGAAACTGGTAGACAAAACCGAGGCTGCGATTGCGCAAGCGCCCCCGCTGGTCAGCACTCATCTGCGATAGCTGTTGCCCGGCGACAATCACCTCACCCTGGTCAGGAACATCCAATCCGCCCAGGATATTCAGCAGCGTAGACTTACCCGAGCCGGATGCGCCCACAATCGCCACCCGTTCACCGGCATGGATTTGCAGGTTTACCCCAGTCAGCACACTGACCTGTTGCGGCCCTTGGGAATAGTTTTTATAGACTTGATGGCAGGTCAAGACCGCCTGTTGATTACTCATAACGCAAGGCCTCTGCCGGTTCGATCTTCGCGGCGCGATATGCAGGATACAAGGTGGCGACCACACTCAGGGTTAATGCCAGGCCGCAGATAAACGCAACGTCCTGCCACATCAATACCGAGGGAAGCTGGGTGATAAAAAAGACGTCGGGATTAAAGATCTGCCAGCCAAACAAGGCTTCGAAGAACCCCATGATGGCATTAAGCGACTGCGCCACCAGGCAACCGATAAGCGCACCGATCAGCGTCCCCGCAACACCCACCGCGCTACCTTGCACCACAAAGATGGCCATCACTTGTCGAGCGGTAAGTCCCAGTGTGCGCAAAACGGCGATGTCCGACCGCTTGTCAGCCACCATCAATACCAGGCTGGAAACGATATTGAACGCTGCCACCGCGATGATGATGCACAACAAGGCCGCAATAACGATCTTCTCCATCTTCACCGCTTGGAACAGGCTGCCCTGGGTCTGGCTCCAATCCTTGACGGTGTAGCTTTCACCGAAATCGCCGGCAAGGTCACCCATCACCGTGCCCGCGCGGTAAATATCGGTCACCTTCACATGCAAGCCCTGCACCCCCTGATAGCGAAACAGGCGCTTGGCGTCGTCGATATGAATCATCGCGAGGGTCTGGTCTACCTGGGCACCCACTTCGAAGACACCCACCAGCGTAAACGGGCGCGTACGCGGAAACACACCAGCCGGCGTAATGTTGATATCCGAGAGCGTCAGGTTCACCTTGTCACCGGGTGCAATGCCCAGGGAGCGCGCCAACAAGCGGCCCATGACGATGCCGAATTCACCGGGTCGCAAGTCTGTGCTGGAGCCGACGATCATGTTCTGCTCCAGTACCGAAACGCGGTTTTCCGCTTCCGGTAAGATGCCCTGTAATTGAATACTTTCAACGCCCCGGTCATAGCTGATCAGGGCGAAGCCGCCAATGTAAGGCGCCGTGGCCACCACCTCCGGGTGTTGCTCAACCTGCCGGGAAACAGATTGCCAGTCACGCATTTGCGGGTGTTGATCAATAAAGCCGTGGGGAATAACACTGAGGATGCGCTGCTTCATCTCCCGATCAAAACCGTTCATTACAGACAGCACAATAATCAATGCCATCACGCCCAGGGCCATACCCAGAAGTGAAAATCCGCTGACAAAGGAAATGAATTGGTTGCGACGTTTCGCGCGGGTATAACGTAGACCAATATAGAGGGGGATGTTTTTCAGCATGGAGCGCATTTAAACCTAATGCCCGAAGGAGCACAAGCGGCCAACACACAATCACCGCAGCAGTTGCGGGATGATGTGCTATCTTATGGAAAGCTGGTTACCGGGATAAAGATCATGTCTGAACGCCGCAGTTTTTTTCGCATCGATGAAAGTATTGCGCTGGAATATAAAGAGGTAGATGAAAAGACCGCTAATTCCAGTGAACCGGAAACGCTCTACCAGGATGCTGCCGATATCAAGCTGTACGCCGAGCTGAAAAAAATCGACAGTGATACCGCGCAGCTGTTGTATCAGATCAAGGATAACAACCGCGCGCTGGGTGAATACCTGCACAACATCAACCGCAAGATAGAGCTGCTTACCCAACGCCTGATGGCAGAACACAAACCCGCCGCCCTGACCCGTATTACCCGGCAGGTGAACCTGAGCGAAGGCGGTATTGCCTTCGGGTGTGAAAAGCCTATTGCACAGCAGAGTTTTATCGCGATGCGGCTCACGTTTTTGCCGTCCTACGCCGGGCTGATTTTATTTGCCAAAGTGATACGCTGTGAACTGAGTAGCGCTGGCGACTATCAAATTGCGGCAAAATTTCATCGGATCAACGACTCACAACAACAATTGATCGGCCAGCAGATCATGCGTGCTCAAATGGCCGAGCGCCGACTTAAACAACAATACTGATCATGCAGGATAAGCCCATGAAAAAAACTTTACTGATCATCCTTGTCTCTTGTTCCGCCTTGCTGACACTGCCAGCATTTGCCGAAACCGTGCGTGTACCCGTGGGTCAACAAGCCGATATTGCCAAACCGCGCGCCGGCGCCACCAAGGCTGCTGTCGAGGCGCAATTCGGTGAGCCCATCAGTAAACAAGGGCCGGTAGGTGAACCACCCATTTCATCCTGGGAATATGCAGACTTCGTGGTGTATTTCGAACACGACCACGTGATCCACAGCGTAGCCAAACATCGTCCACAGGGAAATTAATCCCCGTCCAATAAAAAGCCGCGCAGGTATTCCACTGCGCGGCTTTTCTTTTTTCCATCGGCCGTTCTAGCGGCGATTGATTCGGTTGATTCCATCCAGGGCAGCAATACGATATGCCTCCGCCATGGTCGGATAGTTAAATGTCGTATTGAGGAAGTAACGAATGGTATTACCCTCGCCTTTCTGCCGCATGATCGCCTGACCGATGTGGACAATCTCGGCAGCCTCGGCACCAAAGCAATGTACACCCAGAATTTCCATGGTATCGACATGGAATAACAATTTAAGCATGCCGACATCTTCGCCACTGATCTGACCGCGCGCCGTGTTTTTAAACAGCGCCCGCCCAACTTCGTAAGGCACGCGTGCCGCCGTTAATTCGGTTTCTGTTTTACCGACCGAACTGATCTCCGGCAAGGTGTAAATACCGGTGGGCACATCCTCAACCAGAGGGCAATCTCCACCGATAATGCCTCCGGATACTGAACGCCCTTGCCCGAATGATGCGCTGGCCAAACTGGGCCAACCAATCACATCGCCCACAGCATAAATATTCTCAACCGCCGTGCGATAACAATCGTCCACCTTCAGGTTACCGCGATGATCTGCCTGCAAACCCACGGCCGCCAGATTCAGGTTATCGGTATTGCCGCTGCGACCGTTACACCAGAGAATGGCATCCGCTTTTAATCGCTTACCGGATTTCAGGTGCAGAGTAACGCTGCTGTCACGCGCATCAATCGCCTCATATTCCTCGCTGTGACGCACGGTCACACCGCTGTCACGCAAGTGATAACTCAAGGCGTCGGAGATTTCATCATCGAGAAATGACAGCAAACGATCACGGTTATTAATCAGGTCAACGCGCACACCCATCCCGGAAAATATCGACGCGTATTCGCACCCGATCACACCGGCACCGTAGATAATGAGGTGCCGTGGCGTATGCTGCATTTCAAGTATGGTATCGCTGTCGTAAACCCGCGGATGATCAAAATTGATGTCAGCAGGCCGATAAGGACGCGAGCCCGTCGCAATGACAATGCTGCCGGCGGTAATGGTTTCCCGCGCGCCATCCAGCAGGTCAACAGTGACCGTATGATTATCAATAAATGCAGCGCGCCCCATGTGCAAGGTCACGCGATTGCGCACATAAAAATTGGTGTGTAATTCGACCTGTTTGGGAATCACTTGTCGGGCCGATTGCAGGATGCGTGGATAGGTCAGGCGACGACTATCGCCAATTTCACGAAAGAGATTACTGGATTTGTAATGAATAATTTGTTTGACAACATGGCGCAGGGACTTTGATGGAATGGTGCCTTTGTGTGCACAGTTTCCACCTACCACCTGATGATTTTCTACTACACCCACACGCTTACCGGCTTTGGCCGCCGTAATCGCCGCACTTTCACCCGACGGCCCCGAACCGATCACCAAGACATCGTAAACATGGTCAGCCACTTTAATTTCCTCTTGAACCGAATAACCAAATAATCACCCCAAGCTACCGACACAATCGTTATTTTTTATTAGTTGTTACTTCGTAAGCCAAAGATTTTTCTGCGTTCGCGGCAGCCTGTTGTTTTTCTTCACACTTGCTTTCATCGCCGCCACAAATATCACACACATATTCTTTTTCGCCCAGCGCCTTTCCGACACCACCACAGGAACCGGTAATGGGCTTGCGGCCGAAGATGACACCCACGGACATCAAGGCCACCACAACCAGCATAAACACCAGCGTTACCAATAACGTACCCATAATATTTACCTCAATAATTCATCGATAAGGTTCAAAAGCCGTTGAATAACGATCACTGAAACCCTCATCCTCTTTGACAATCATGTAAACCGCTAATTTCTCGCGATTGGCCACTTCCATGCCGCGCTCCGGACCTAACACATTGATCGCGGTAGCCCAACCATCGGCTTCCGCTGAGGTCCTGGCGATAACCGTGACGGATGCGAGGCGATGCGTAATCGGATAACCGGTTTGCGGATCGATGGTGTGCGAGTAGCGCTTGCCGTCCTGCTCGAAATAATTGCGGTAATCACCCGACGTGGCCATACCGACATCGGTCAGTGAAATAGCCTTGTGCACGCTCTGCTGTAGCATTGACGGTTGCTCAATAGCGATACGCCAGGGCTGGCCTTTGGTATTTGTGCCTTTGACGCGAATTTCCCCGCCGATTTCAACCATATAGTGATTGATGCCCTGCTGCGCAAGATAATCCGCAATCCAATCCACACCATAACCCTTGGCAATAGCAGAAAGATCAAGCTTGATATCAGCCAATTTGCGCGCTTGTCCATCCACCAATTCCAGCTTGTGATACCCCATCATCGCTTTCGCGTCAGCGATGGCTTCCGCATCAGGTACATCATCTTCGTGTTTACCGGGCCCAAAGCCCCATAAATTCACCAGCGGGCCGACGGTAATATCAAACGCACCGCCACTGCGTTCGCTGATCTGCTGACTCAACCGCAAAACTTCTTCCAGCGGTTTCGATAAGGTGTACCACTCACCTGCACTGGCCGAGTTAAACAACATCAACTCGGAGTCAGGAATATAGGTCGACATGTGCTGATTAATTTTTTGCAGCTCTACATCAACTGCCTTTTGCAACGAGGTTGCATCGACCTTGAGCGACTCATCTTCATCAGCAACCAATGTAATGTGATACGTCGTGCCCATGGTTTCGCCGGCAAACCGCAGCGTGTCCCGCTCTGCCTGACCGCAGCCACTTAATAACACCACACCAAAAAACAAAAACGAGGTCAGCAACGCTGACCTCGTTTCGCAGTTTGGTAAAAAGAACTTAAACAAACTGATCTTAGCCACCAAAGTCATCCAGCATAATGTTTTCGTCTTCTACACCCAGGCTCTTCAGGAGCTTGATCACAGCGGCGTTCATCATTGGTGGGCCGCACATGTAGAATTCGCAATCTTCCGGCGCCGGATGGTCTTTCAGGTAATTTTCATACAATACGTTATGAATAAACCCGGTCAGGCCGTTCCAGTTATCTTCCGGTTGCGGATCTGACAAGGCCACATACCAGTTGAAGTTTTCATTCTCTTCTTGCAACTGATCATATTCTTCTTTGTAGAAGAGTTCGCGCAGAGAGCGAGCACCGTACCAGAAAGTCATCTTACGCTTGGTTTTAATACGACGCAGCTGATCAAAGATGTGCGAACGCATGGGCGCCATACCCGCACCACCACCGATGAAGACCATCTCATTGTCAGTATCCTTGGCGAAGAACTCACCGAAGGGACCGTACACCTTGATCTTGTCACCCGGTTTCAGGCTGAACACGTAAGACGACATAATACCCGGCGGAATGCCTTGTGACTTGGGCGGCGGCGTTGCAATACGGATATTGAACTTAACGATACCCTTCTCATCCGGATAGTTCGCCATGGAATAGGCGCGAATCACCGGCTCAGTCACCTTCGATTCCAGATTAAAGAAACCGAAACGTTCCCAGTCACCACGGAATTGCGGCTCGATAGAGAAATCCGAGAATTTCACATGATGCGGTGGGCACTCCAACTGCACATAACCACCCGCACGGAAGTCAACGTTTTCACCTTCCGGCAGACGCAAGGTCAGCTCTTTAATGAACGTGGCCACGTTAGGATTGGATTCAACAGTACATTCCCACTGTTTTACACCGAACACATCTTCCGGAACTTCAATCACCATGTCCTGCTTGACCGGCGTCTGGCAAGACAAGCGCCAGCCTTCACGGGCATCGCGCTTGGTGAAGTGGCTTTCTTCCGTCGGCAACATGGAGCCACCGCCAGACACCACAATACATTTGCACTGTGCACAGGTACCGCCGCCGCCGCAGGCAGAAGGCAGGAACAAGCCGGCGCCGGACAAGGTTTGCAACAATTTGCCACCGGCCGGAACGGTCAGTTTTTTCTCGCCATTGATATCAATAGTGACATCGCCACTGCTGACCAATTTGGAACGTGCTATCAGGATAACAGCCACCAGCGCGAGCACGATGACCGTGAACATGACAACACCCAATGTAATTTCTATGTTCATGTGTGGTTATACCCCGCTGATTACAGATCGATGCCGCCGAATGACATAAAGCCCAGAGACATCAAACCGACAGTAATGAAGGTGATACCCAAGCCACGCAAACCTTCCGGTACATCGCTATATTTCAATTTCTCACGCACCCCGGCCAGTACAACAATAGCCAGCGCCCAACCGGCACCAGAGCCAGCACCGTATACGATGCTCTCGCCGAAGTTATAGTCGCGCTCTACCATGAACAGGGAACCACCCATGATGGCGCAGTTAACGGTGATCAACGGCAGGAACACGCCCAGTGCGTTGTAAAGTGCGGGAACATATTTATCCAACACCATCTCCATGATTTGCACCACCGCAGCGATTACACCAATGTAAGTGATCAAGCCAAGGAAGCTTAGATCGACATTGGGTAAACCGGCCCAGCTCAGGGCGCCGTTAGCCAGCACGTAAGTGTAGATCAGGTTATTCAAGGGTACGGTCAGTGTCTGTACAACGATAACCGCGATACCCAAACCGATAGCAGCACCGATTTTTTTGGAGATAGCGATAAACGTACACATCCCCAGGAAGAAGGCTAACGCCATGTTTTCAATAAAAACGGCCCGAATAAAAAGGCTTAAATAATATTCCACGATCAAGCCTCCTGAGGTTTGGTGTTGGGAGCGATTTTGAATTCGCTGGCTTCAACCTGATTTTTCTTCCAGGAACGCAAGGCCCAGATGAACAAACCAATCAGGAAGAACGCGCTCGGTGGCAACAGCAGCAAGCCGTTAGGTACATACCAGCCACCGTCTGTGGTAACAGACAGGATTTCGTAACCCAGCAATTTGCCTGAACCGAAGAGTTCACGAACTACGGCAAGAGCGATCAGCATGGCGCTGTAACCCAAACCGTTACCGATACCATCGAAGAAGCTCGGAATCGGCGGGTTCTTCATGGCGAACGCTTCGGCGCGGCCCATCACGATACAGTTAGTGATGATCAAACCCACAAACACCGACAATTGCTTGCTTACGTCGTAAGCAACGGCTTTGAGGATCTGGTCAACCACAATAACCAGAGACGCGATGATGACCATCTGGACGATAATACGAATGCTGCTGGGCGCATGATTACGTACCATCGACACGAAGAAGTTTGAAAACGCCGTTACCATGGTTAATGCGATACACATAACCAGGGTCACTTTCATACTGCTGGTCACCGCCAAAGCGGAGCAGATACCCAGAATCTGTAAAGCGATGGGATTGTTTTTAAAGACCGGATCAAACAGAAGCTCTTTCAGTTTCATTTCTTAAGCCTCCCCGTTTTTAAGATTGGCCAGGAACGGCTTGTAGCCATTGTCACCCAACCAGAAATGTAACAAGTTGTGAACGCCGCGGCTGGTCAGGGTAGCACCAGACAAACCATCCACCTGATGTACAGCATTGCTTGAAGACGGATCAACAGAACCTTTAATGATGGAAATGGCCACATCGCCTTCATCATAAACTTCTTTGCCCACCCACTTCGCTTTCCATACCGGGTTGTCTACTTCACCGCCCAGACCGGGGGTTTCAGCGTGCTCGTAGAACACCAGACCGACAACGGTGTTGGCATCCGCTTCCAGCGCCAGGAAACCGTAAAGTGTCGACCACAAGCCGTAACCTTTTACTGGCAGGATGATTTTTTGCAGTTGCTCGTTTTCATCCTGGATCAGGTAAACCACAGAGTAATCTTCGCGACGGGAAATCTTGGCGATGTCCTCATCAGCACTGAGGTTGGTCGAAAGGCTCGGGTCCTTGCTGGCGCGGCGCTGATCGTAAGACACAGGATCAACCGCATCGGTAAATTTACCGGTTTTCAAATCGACAACCCGCGTGACCACACGCTCATTGAAGATAGCGTCAATGTTCTTTCCGGGCTCCAGCAAACCGGCCGCCGATAAAATATTGCGCTTGAAATCCAGCGACTTATTGGCCACCTGCGCCGGACGCAACAGAACGGCAGCAGCAGACACAATCACAGAACAAACGATACACAGCAGTACGGTAACTATGATCGTCTTTTTAATGGAATCATTATTAGACACGTGCCAATCTCCGCTTAACGTTCGCCTGTACAACAAAATGGTCAATCAGCGGGGCAAAGAGGTTGGCAAACAGGATGGCCAACATCATGCCTTCCGGGAAGGCCGGGTTTACCACACGGATAATAACCACCATAAAACCAATCAGCGCACCAAACCAGAGTTTGCCCACGTTGGTCATAGAGGCAGAAACCGGGTCGGTGGCCATGAAGATCATGCCGAACGCAAAACCACCCACCACCATGTGCCAATACCAGGGCATAGCCATCATGGGGTTGCTTTCCGGGTTGCCAACCAGGTTGAACAGCAGCGCTGTGCCCGCCATACCAACCATCACACCCAGCACGATACGCCAGGAAGCGATGCCCATGAACAACAGAACGGCACCGCCGATAAAGATAGCCAGCGTCGAGGTTTCACCAATAGAGCCGTGCATGTTACCCAGGAACGCGTCCATCCAGGTCAAGCCGCCCTTCAGCGCCTCCATACCGTCTTGTGCAGCGACGGACAATGCGGTTGCGCCCGAGTAACCATCAACAGCCGTCCAGACATTATCACCTGACATTTCTGCCGGATAGGCAAAGAACAGGAATGCACGGCCAGCCAGGGCGGGGTTGAGAAAGTTTTTACCGGTTCCGCCAAAAACTTCTTTTCCGATAACCACACCGAAGCTGATACCCAATGCGGCTTGCCACAAGGGAATATCCGGCGGGAGAATCAAGGCGAAAAGCACTGAGGTCACAAAGAAACCTTCGTTCACTTCGTGGCCACGGATCATTGCGAACAGGACTTCCCAGAAGCCACCCACCATAAACACTACAAAGTAGATGGGCAGGAAGTAAGCCGCGCCGTGCCAGAAGCAATCCCAGATGCTCTGGGCGTCGTAGCCGGCAAACAAGCCGATAAACGCACCGCGCCAGCCTTCTACTGCCGTCAGGCCCATATCGGCCATGATGGTGTTAGCCTGGAAGCCAACGTTGTACATGCCGTAGAACATGGCGGGGAAAGTACACAACCACACGGTGATCATGATGCGCTTGAGGTCAATACCGTCACGCACATGGGAGGTGGTTTTGGTCACATCAGCGGGACGATAAAAAATGGTATCTACCGCTTCGTAAAGCGCATACCACTTTTCATGCTTGCCACCTTTGTGAAAGTTTGGCTCGATCTTATCGAGAAAATTACGCAGGAAATTCATCTATTAACCCTCCTTCTCGATAAGGGTGAGGTTGTCACGCAAGATCGGGCCGTATTCATATTTACCGGGACATACAAAGGTACACAACGCCAGATCTTCCTCATCCAGCTCCAGGGCACCGAGCTTTTGAGCTGTCTCTGTGTCACCGACAATCAGCGAGCGCAACAATTGGGTTGGCAGGATGTCGAGAGGCATGATGTTTTCGTAAGTGCCTACCGGCACCATAGCGCGTTCACTGCCGTTGGTCGTGGTAGTGAAGCCGAATTTCTTACCTTTGATCAGACCTGAGGTGTAGATGCGCAAGGTAGAGAAGAAACCAAAACCGGGACGCAGGTAGTGCAGCATCGGACGGTCATTGCCTTCCAGCAATACCGACACCTGGTTGTGGTAACGGCCCAAAAAGGCAAACGGACCGCGCGCCGTACGGCCACCGAAAACCGAGCCGGAAATAATACGGTTTACACCGGGCTTAAGTTGTCCGGCCGCCAACTCTTCCAGGCTTGCGCCCAGACGGGTGCGCACCAGGCGTGGCTGTTCAACTTGCGGACCCGCCAGGGACACAACGCGATCAGTAAATAACGTGCCGGTGGTAAACAATTTACCGACAGCAATGACGTCCTGATAGCCAATGGTCCACACAGTCTTGCTGGCACTGACCGGGTCGAGGTAGTGAATATGGGTACCGGCATTACCCGCCGGATGTATACCACCGAATTCTTTCACCACCACACGCTCGTTGTTAGGCGCAGGGATATCAGCACCCGGCGCTTTGCACAGGAATACTTTGCCTTCGGTGAGGTGGGAGAGCACCGTGATACCGTGGATAAAATCTTCTGCGTGCTCACGGATAACAACATCCGGTTGCGCGGCGAGAGGATTGGTATCAGTAGCGGTAATAAAGAGAGAGTGAGGCTTGCTGTCGAGCGCGGGAACCTTGCTGAACGGACGCGTGCGAAGCGCTGTCCACAGCCCGGCGTTATTCAGGTTGTCACGCACGGTGTCGGCGGACAAACCGGCAAGCTCAGCAGCGCCGTAGCTTGGGAAAGTTTCTGCATCGTCACCTTCAACATCAATAACGACTGATTGCAGCACACGTCCTTCGCCACGATTGATGGCCGATACGGTACCCGCAGCCGGGGCGGTGTATCTGATGCCTTCCGTTTTCTTGTCAGTAAATAGTAGCTGCCCGAGCTTGACCTTGTCCCCTGCCTGCACTGCCATCGTCGGCTTCATACCGTGGTAATCGAAGCCAATAACAGCAACAGAGCGGACCTTGGGACCATCAACGATGGTCTGCTCGGGTGCACCGGATATAGGTAAATCCAATCCCCGACGGATCTTTATCATACGACTCTGCCTAATCACTCGTTGGATAATGTTAGCTCAGCGAAGCCTGAGCCTCTTATGTGAGGAATATTGAACGCGCGGCATATTCTCAACCAACATTATCTGCAAATGCTGGAACCCGATTGAGTTAGGAAGATATCGGAAGCTGCGCGTTAGTCCCCTGGTTGGCGGTATAAAACCCTGCTGTCTTATACGCCGGCACTAGGCCAAGGATGTCAATGTCGGTTACACCGACCGGAGCTGCACAAGGTGACCCCCAGCATACACCGCATACTGACAAGCTAGTGGCCCATAAAAACGCGGCAATTATAAAGATGGTGACCGGCAAAGGCCAGAGCGATGCTCTCTTTTTATGCATTAAAAAACCCATCGGCGAGAACAATGGGTTTTAACGAAGCGGTTTTTGCGCGTTCAACGCGACTGAACACGCAGAATTCCTCAATTCCAGCATCCGCCTCCACAGACGGGTACAGGCCCCGAACAAAGACGGGTACAATGCCGCCTTTCAGATTTATGCGTTGTTGACTATGACTTTATACCAGCCCAATGCCCTCCCCTCACTGGCCAAACCGGGCGACCGACAGTTCTGGGGACAACTTCACGGCAGCGCCCAAACCCTCGCCATTGCCAATGCAGCACGCCAATACCCCGGTTTGAGCCTGGTCGTTACTGCAGATACCAGCAGTGCGATTCGCATTGAAAATGAATTACGTTTTTTTACCAGCGCCGAACACCAGTTACCGGTGCTGCACCTGGCGGATTGGGAAACCCTGCCCTACGACACCATTTCGCCGCACCAGGACATCATCTCCGAGCGCTTGAGCACGCTGTACAAACTACCCTCGGTTAAACAGGGCATCCTGGTCACGCCTATCACCACGCTGCTACAGCGCCTGATGCCTCAGGAGTATTTGCTCGGCAACAGCCTGATGGTTCGCTGCGGCGAGCAAATCGATATCAACACCTTGCGGCGCAACCTGGAAAAAGCCGGTTACCACTGCGTTGATACGGTGTTCGAACACGGTGAATTTGCGGTGCGCGGCTCGCTGATCGACATCTACCCTATGGGCAGCGATCTACCCTATCGTATTGATTTGTTCGATGACGAAATCGATACCCTGCGCACCTTCGATCCGGAAACGCAGTTGACCATCGAACAGGTAGACGCTATTCAGTTGCTACCAGCCAAGGAATACCCGCTCGATAAAAACGGCATTCAATTTTTTCGCCAGCAATGGCACGAACGTTTTGATGTCAATTCCAAAGATTGCCCGGTCTACCAGGACGTTAACGCCGGTATTTCACCACCGGGCATTGAGTATTACCTGCCGTTATTCTTCAAAGCCTGTAGCACCCTGTTTGATTATTTGCCGGACGCAACCTGTATCTATGCCTTGGGCGACATCGAAAAGGCCGCTGAAAATTTCTGGACCGAGCTCTACCGCCGCTATGAAAGCCGACGTGTTGATCCGCAGCGCCCGATATTACCGCCGCGCGATATTTATTTGCCCATCGAAGAATTATTTTCGCAGTTAAAACCCTTCTCCCGCATTTTTGTTGATGCGGCGCCGGTAGAGCAAAAAGCCGGTCACTTTAATTTCTCCACCAATCCACCACCCAGCCTGCCGATTCGTGCGCAGTCCGACAACCCACTCGCCGCCGTGCAAGCTTTTTTAATGGAGTTTGATGGCCGGGTATTGTTTTGTGCCGACTCCGCCGGTCGACGCGAAACCTTGCTGGAACTGTTGGGGCGGATACGCAAACTGCCTAAAGTTGTTGAAAACTGGCATGAATTTGCCACCGCAACCGATAAGCTCGCCATCACCGTAGCGCCACTGGAACAAGGTCTGCTGCAAACGGCACAAGGCAAACAAACTGCCCTGGCATTGATCGCGGAATCGCAACTGTTCGGCGAGCGGGTTCAACAGCAGCGCCGCCGCAAACAGGTGCAAGACAACGCTGACCTCATCGTCAAGAACCTGACCGAATTAAAACCCGGCGCACCGGTTGTCCATATTGACCACGGTGTGGGCCGTTATCGCGGCCTGGAAACTATCACCATCGATGACCAGACCAATGAATTTCTAACCCTGGAATACGCCGACGAAGCAAAACTCTACGTGCCGGTGACCAATCTTCATTTAATCAGCCGCTACAGCGGTTCCGATGAAGACCTGGCCCCGTTGCATAAACTCGGCAGCGAAGCATGGCAAAAAGCGAAGCGCAAAGCAGCGGAGCAAATACGCGATACGGCTGCCGAGCTGCTGGATATTTATGCGCGCCGCGCTGCCCGTAAAGGTCATGCCTTTGAAGACCCCAAAGTAGCCTACGATAATTTCGCCAGCGCCTTTCCGTTTGAAGAAACCCCGGATCAACAGCGTGCGATTGAAGCGGTTATCGCGGATATGCTCTCTCCCAAACCCATGGACCGGCTGGTGTGCGGTGATGTAGGTTTCGGGAAAACCGAAGTCGCGATGCGCGCCGCGTTTATCGCGTCCCACAGCGGGAAGCAAGTCGTTATCCTTGCGCCCACGACACTGCTGGCACAACAACATTATGAATCGTTAAAAGACCGCTTCGCCGATTGGCCGATTACTATTGAAGTGCTATCGCGCTTCCGGACCAACAAAGAAGTGGAAGAAGTTCAGCAACGTTTGGCTGAAGGCAAGATCGATATCGTCGTGGGCACACATAAATTGCTGCAGCCGGATATCAAATACAAAAACCTCGGGCTCCTGATCATCGACGAAGAGCACCGTTTCGGTGTGCGCCAGAAAGAACAGCTGAAAGCATTGCGCGCCGAAGTCGATATCCTCACCTTAACCGCTACACCCATCCCGCGCACATTGAATATGTCCATGGCCGGCATTCGCGACTTGTCCATTATTGCCACGCCGCCAGCACGCCGACTTTCGGTGAAAACTTTTGTGCGGCAATACGATGAAGCCGCCATTAAAGAAGCCATCTTGCGGGAAATTCTACGCGGTGGTCAGGTGTACTACCTGCACAATGAAGTCAAGACGATTGAAAAAGTGGCGCGGGATCTGCAAGCCCTGATTCCGGAAGCACGTATCGGCATTGGCCACGGCCAAATGCGTGAGCGCGACCTGGAACGGGTGATGTCGGATTTTTATCACAAGCGTTTCAATATTTTATTGTGCACAACCATTATTGAAACCGGTATCGACGTGCCCAGCGCCAACACCATTGTTATTGATCGCGCCGATAAATTTGGTCTCGCGCAGCTGCATCAACTGCGTGGGCGGGTCGGCCGCTCGCATCACCAGGCTTACGCCTATTTACTCACGCCCGATAAACGCTCCATGACGGCCGACGCGATCAAGCGCCTGGAAGCGATTGCCAGTGCGGAGGATCTTGGTGCAGGGTTTACGCTGGCTACTTACGACATGGAAATCCGCGGCACCGGCGAGCTGCTGGGTGAAGAGCAATCCGGCCAAATTCAGACAGTGGGATTCTCGCTGTATATGGATATGCTGGATCGCGCCGTCAAAGCGATTCGCCAGGGCAAAGAGCCAAGCATCAATATGTCGGAGGATGTGATTGATGTAAACCTGCGCATTCCGGCGTTGATCCCGGGGGATTATGTGCCCGATGTCCACACGCGCCTGGTGATGTACAAACGCCTGGCTGGCGCCGAAACCGAAGAGAATTTGCGCGAGCTGCAAGTGGAGATGATAGACCGCTTCGGGCTGCTGCCGGAACAAACCAAAAACCTGTTCCGCGTAACGCACATCAAGATCAAGGCACAACACATCGGTATTACCAAACTGGAAGCGAGTGCACGCGGCGGGCGCATTGAATTCTCCAGCGAAACCCGGGTCGATCCTTACACTATTGTTCAGCTGGTACAAAAACAGCCGCATATATATAAATTGGAAGGTGCAAATTTCCTGAAGTTTACGCTGGATATGGAAACCACGGAAAAGCGCCTGCACACAGTCGATGAATTACTGGATCGGCTAACGCCGAAGGAAGCCGCTCAAGACATTACGCCCAAACCAAAATCCCTCAAGGAAACAGCAAAGAAATGATCAACGAGAATACCAACAACAGGTTTTTCATCGCATTTAAAACGCTGCGCCAGTTTGCCTTATTCGGTGTGGCCATCATGGCCGGCTTAAGCCCCTGGAGCCAGGCGCAAGCCAATAACCAACGCTGGTACCAGGTCGAGATGGTGGTATTTGCCCGGCAAAATCCGGATAGCCAGGAATACTGGCCCACCAATATTAAATTGGGCTATCCACTGAATTGGGTGGAACTGAAAAACCCGGATAGCGCCAGCCAAACCAATACCACAACCACGGATGCCCCTGCAGTAGCGCAACCTTCGGTGGACCTGTTGCGCGATCCCTTTTACCTACTGCCTGATAGTGATAAAAAATTGCGTAACCATGCCGCTGCACTGCAACGGGACCCGCGTTATCGCATCCTTGCGCACCATGCCTGGCGGCAATTTATCGGCGATCAAAAGCGTGCACCGGCCATCCTGATCAAAGGGGGCAATGCGTTTGGCAATCATCGTGAGTTGGAAGGCAGCATCACCCTCAGCGTTGCGCAGTATCTGCAATTACGAACCAATTTGTGGTTCAGTGAATTTGAAATCAATTACGGGCAGGCGCCCGGAGAATGGCCGCAGCTTCCACAATCGCCGAATCAACTGCGGGCAGAAATATTAGCTGCTGATCGCGCGGAACCCGCGTCTGAAATGTCTGATTTTGACCAATGGTCGAGCTTGAATACAATGACAACGGAAGCAACGCTGTCGAATCTCAGCGAGCCCTACCTGACAAAAAGAATTGTGTTAATGGAACAGGAGCGCCGCATGCGCAGCAGTGAGATGCACTACCTGGATCATCCGTTATTCGGCCTGATTATCCAGATCACGCCTTACAGTCCACCACCGGCAAGTGCGGGCCTTACAACACCTTGAGCCAGAATTAATGGCAACGCAGCCACCTGAAAAAACACCGGCACATGCCGGTGTTTTTTCAGGTGGCTCGACTGTCAGATCAACCAATCGCTACCATTTACCTATCGTTACCATCAGCCCAAGGGGACAACATCTTCCGCCTGTAAACCTTTTTCACCTTGCATCAATTCGAATTCAACGACTTGACCCTCGGTGAGCGAACGATAGCCATCTGCACGAATATTACGGTAGTGAACAAAGATATCGTCGCTACCCTCGCCACGAGTAATAAACCCGTAACCGCGTGCGTTGTTAAACCACTTTACTGTGCCTGATTCACGACCAGCCATACTGAGACCTCTTATTTTTATGTTCGCGATTCGCTTGTCCCTATCCATTTAATATTTTTGTCTCCACAACTCAGCGTTCGAATAAGGCATCTATGCCATCGGACAGCAGAGCTTTTCTATGGAGCATAAATACAGCATCCGTGGGTCGTATTTGTACGGGAATTGGCTGCTATTGTCCAGAGTAAAACGACAAAAATGAGAGTTTTTAGCCTATTTCGTTATAAGTAAAGAAAAGTAACGAAGTGATATTTAGACAATATTGCACTTAAGGATAAGCAACAAAGAAAAGGCGCTTGAAAAAATCAGGCCAGTGGGTTATTTGCAGGCGAAGATTCCCGGCGCATTGCGCCAGTGGTCTTCATAATCCATGCCATAGCCAAACACGTAGCGGTCCGGCACTTGCAAGGCCACGTAATCAGCCGCGATAGCCGGCGTGTTATTGGCCAGCAACTTTTCCGTCAGTACCGCAATACGAACATCCGCCGCTCCAGCCGCTTTACAATGCTGCACAATGGCCGCCAGGGTAATGCCGCGATCAAGGATGTCATCCACCAATAAAATATGTCGCCCTTCCATAGAAACTTCCGGATAACGCTTCCACACCACATCGCTGCCTTCAAGCTGACCGGTGTAGCGTGTTGCATGGAGATAATCCACCTCCAGCAAAAAGGGCAAACGCTGCAACAGATAACCCAGGGTGGACAGCGCACCGTTCATAACGCCCAACACCAATGGATATTTATCAGCAAAATCCCGGTTAATCTGATCCGCCATTCTATCCAGTGCTTGCTCAACCTCGGCGAGGGTATACAAACAATCTGCCTGTGCGTACACCTGCTCTAACTCTGCCCGCTTATCACTCATCATCGCCCCTCGGGTTTCACTTAACACTTACACAGATGTCGGCAGCTGCGCTCGTTTGGCCATATAGCTTTCATAGTCCGGCACACCCCGTTCGCATTCAGCATTAAATAACGGAGAAGCCACCAGGAAATCAGCGGATATCTGGTTACAGGCAATCGGAATATTCCACACAGCGGCGATGCGCAACAGGGCTTTTACGTCGGGATCATGCGGCATGGGCTCGAAGGGGTCCCACAGAAAAATCAGGAAATCAATCCTGCCCTCGGTGATCAGGGAGCCCACCTGCTGGTCGCCACCTAAGGGGCCGCTGATGAGTTTATTGATCGGTAATCCGGTTTCTTTTTCGATAATCAGACCCGTGGTGCCAGTGGCGTAAAGTGTGTGCCCGGCCAGATCGGCGCGGTGCTTCTTACACCAGGCAACGATATCCTGCTTCTTATTATCGTGGGCCACCAAGGCAATATTTTTGGCTGCGGGCAGGATGACTTTTTTGTATTCCATGGTCGGCTCCGGATCGCTAAAAAATAAAATCTCCGGCCGACAAAGGTCAGGCCGGAGTTCATGGGAGGATGGTTGCTATTTAAGATTAATGGCTAAGCTCAAGCAAGAGTTTGTTCAAGCGTTGCACATAAGCTGCCGGGTCTTGCAGTTGAGCGCCTTCCGCCAGATTCGCCTGATCAAACAGCACGTGGGCCAGATCCGCGAAGCGCGCTTCGCTGGATTCCTGCTCCAGCTTTTTCACCAGTGGGTGCTCAGGGTTGAGCTCAAAGATCGGCTTGGTTTCCGGCAATTTCTGCCCGGCGGCCTCCAGGATGCGGCGCATCTGTGCGCCCATGTCGTGCTCGGCCACCACCACACAGGCGGGTGAGTCGGTCAGGCGGTGCGTAATGCGCACTTCAGCCACCTGATCATCCAGCGCAGTCTTCACACGCTCCAGCAAGGGTTTCAGTTGCTCGGCGACTTTTTCCTGGGCCTGCTTTTCTTCTTCGCTATCCAGCTTGCCCAGATCCAGCTCGCCTTTACCAACGTCCTGGAATGCCTTGCCATCGAATTCAGACAAGTGGCTCATCAGCCATTCGTCGATGCGGTCACTCAGCAACAAGACTTCAATGCCTTTTTTACGGAACACTTCCAGATGCGGACTGCTCTTCGCGGTATTGAAGTTTTCTGCGGCGATATAGAAGATCTTCTCCTGCCCTTCCTTCATACGGGAAACATAATCCTCCAGGGATTGATCCTGCTCCGGCTTGTCCGTATGGGTTGACGAGAAGCGCAACAGCTTGGCGATCTTGTCACGGTTGGCAAAGTCTTCCGCCGGACCTTCTTTGAGCACCTGCCCAAATTCCTTCCAGAAACCGGTGTACTGTTCGGGCTCTTTCGCCAGCTTGGCCAGCATATCCAATACACGCTTGGTCAGGGCCGAGCGCATGGTGTCGATATTCGGATCTTTTTGCAGGATCTCACGCGATACGTTCAGGGAAAGATCATTGGAATCCACCACACCTTTGATAAAGCGCAGGTACAAGGGCAGGAATTGCTCAGCGTCATCCATGATAAAGGTGCGCTGAACATACAGCTTTAAGCCACGGGAAGCATCGCGGTTGTAAAGATCAAAAGGCGCACGGGCCGGAACATACAACAGGCTGGTGTAATCCAGGTTCCCTTCCACACGGTTGTGGCTCCAGGTCAGCGGATCAGTAAAGTCATGGCTGACGTGTTTGTAAAACTCTTTATATTCTTCGTCGGTTACGTCGCTGCGTGAACGGGTCCAGAGCGCGGTCGCGGTATTGATCACCTCATCTTCCGGCTCTTTATCCTTGTTCTCCTCATCAATGGCGACCGGCTTCTGCATCACTACCGGAATGGCAATATGGTCGGAGTATTTTTTAATGATGGAACGCAAACGCCAGTTATCGGCGAACTCCAGAGCATCACTTTTCAGATGCAGCTCAATGGTCGTACCACGGGCCGCCTTCTCGACAGTCTCGACGCTGAACTCGGCGTCACCGGAACATTCCCAGCGAACCCCTTCACTGGCGGGCGCACCGGCGCGGCGGGAGGTTACCACCACCCGATCAGCCACGATAAAGGCGGAATAGAAACCCACACCAAACTGGCCGATCAACTGCGCATCTTTCTTTTGATCGCCGCTCAGCTTCTGCATGAATTGCGCAGTTCCCGATTTGGCGATAGTCCCCAGGTTGTCGATAACCTCATCGCGCGACATACCGATACCGTTATCGCTGATGGTCAGGGTCTTGGCTTCTTTATCAAAGCTGATGCGAATCTTCAGGTCAGTATCGCCCTCGTAAAGATCCCCGTTGGAAACCGCCTCAAACCGCAGTTTATCCGCCGCATCCGAGGCGTTTGAAACCAGCTCCCGCAGGAAAATCTCGCGGTTGGAATACAGCGAGTGGATCATCAAATGCAGTAATTGCTTGGCTTCTGTCTGGAAACCCCGGGTCTCTTTGCGTGCATCAACAGTCATATGAAAAGCTCCTGAAAAACATTCCGATCAATAGTGAAAACCTGCCAGACTGGCAGATAAAAGCATGTGCGGAAGATGGGGCTGGTGGGGAGGAATTCAAGGGGGATAGCGGCGCGAGGATACCGCATTGCCAGAGCCACAAATAAAAAACCCCGCCGAAGCAGGGTTCTGGATCAGCCTTGAGGCTGCAATGTGGTAGGACTACCCGGACTCGAACCGGGGACCTCTACCATGTCAAGGTAGCGCTCTAACCAACTGAGCTATAGTCCTGAGAATTCAGGGCGCGAACTTTAGCAAGGCTCACGAAATCAGACAAGTGTTTTTGTTTACTTTCGTGCGTATTCATCCGTTTCTTCCGGCAAAGCCCTGCATACTTTTACAAAAAGCACCGCGTTATTGCGTTGTATACAACTAGCGGCGACGGTAGAATGCACCACCTTACAGCGGCTGTAACCTGATTGACACACATAAACAGCCCGCAAATCCTGACCTATAAAGCCAAGCCAAGGACGCACCGTGTGCGAAAAGGACTCCACCTTCTTGCACCAATCCTGTTGAATATATTGAAATCTGTGGGACTGGTAACAGACCCCGTGAAAAAAATTCGCCAATTTAAACCTTTTGACGCGGCGAATCCTATGGATAAAAGAACCCCAACACGTGGTAAGTACATGACAAATATCGAATCCCAGTTCCCTACACACCAAAGCTACGATGACGAAATTGATTTGTGGCAGTTGGCAGTGACCTTATGGGAAGGAAAATACTGGATCATCGGGATTACTTTTCTCTTCATGTTAGCTGGCCTGGGATACGCCAAGCTTGCAGATGAAGAATGGGAATCAACAGCCAAAGTGATCGAACCGGATTACAGTCGCTACCAGCAAGTCCTTGCGTATACCCGTCGCCTGGAGCCAGCCTTTGGAAACCAGTTTAATGAGCGCATCAAAAACCTTAACTTCGGCAACAGCGAAGAAGTCTTCAAGCGTTTTGTAACGCTGTACAACTCCAGCGATAACAAGCGCGAATTCCTGCAAGCCCAACCTTCATTCCAACAACGGTTAAAAGCACACGAAAACACAGCCGCGCTATTAAACAACTGGTCCGCTGATATCACCGCAACCAGCAATAAAAACACGCCGGATGAATTCGAATTATCGTTTACCGGCATGAGCGCTGCCGAAAGCCAGGCATTGCTGATGGAATATATACAGTTCAGCAACAGGAAAGTGGCGGATGATTTCCAGCAGAATATAAGCAGCATGGTCACCCAACGTATTGCTGAACTAAAACAGACAAAGTCGACGCTCGAATTAAGCACCAAAAATCGTATCAACCGCGAAATCGAGCGCCTCTCTCATTCTCTGGCCATCGCCAAAGCTGCCAATGTGAACACGCCTATTG
>DATJLH010000074.1:0-26076 GCA_035490615.1 Cellvibrio sp. | reverse complement strand
ACACAGACCATATCCGCCTGATGGACTAATCGGTGCTTGCATAACAAAAACTGAAGGAATGAATATGCGTAAACTGACTCTGACGATGACCGGCGTTACCAAGGTGTTCGCTACTGAAGATATGGAGACACATGCCCTGCGCGGCATTGATCTTGAAATTTACAAAAGCGATTTCGTCTCCATTTGCGGGCCATCTGGTTGCGGCAAATCTACCTTGCTATCGCTTTTGGGATTATTGGATATACCGACCAGCGGCAAATACTGTATCGAAGATTCCGATGTCAGCCAGTTGACCCTAAGCGAAGCGGCGTATATTCGCAATGAAAAAGTTGGCTTTATCTTTCAATCATTTAATTTGATTGACGAGCTTTCAGTGTTTGACAACATCGCATTGCCCTTGCGCTACCGTCGCACCAAAGTCAGCGATAAAGATATCCGAACCAAAGCAATGGAATGCCTGCAAAAAGTGGGCATGACCCATCGCGCTCAGCATAAACCCAATCAACTTTCGGGCGGGCAACAACAGCGTATCGCCATCGCCCGCGCACTGGTTGGTGACCCAGCGTTATTGCTTGTTGATGAGCCAACTGGAAATCTGGACTCACGTAACGGTGATGCGGTGATGGATATGTTACAGCAACTGAATAATGACGGAACAACGTTGTGTATGGTCACCCACGATCCCCGTTACGCAGATATGGCCAGCCGAAAGCTGCATTTACTTGATGGAAAGATTATTGACGTGCAGTCGCACTCATCGGCCGCAGTATGACCACGTGTTTCAATCCATGTGGCACCCCATCTGCATGTCGGCAAGCGTTGTTTTGCCTTGAAAGGAAATTTATATGCTTCGCATAAAGGATCTTCTTACCGCTTTTCGTTCACTCAGCAAAGCCAAAGGCTATGTGGTTACTATCGTACTTACGCTCGGCATCACGCTCGGTGCTGTGGTGGCGATGTTTAATTTGAATTATCAATTGCTGGCTGCCCCCTTGCCCTACCCTGAAGCTGATCGACTAATGGTGTTCAGTAGTGAACGAAGTGAACAAGGCGTATTAACGCCAGACCGGGGCATGCCCTATCCTGCATTGGTCGAGCTATATAAACAGCAGGATAATCATTTTTCACAAAAGGCATTGCTTGCTTACACCGTGTCTATTGAGCGCAGAATGCCTGATAGCCCAGTATTGACCACCGTCTCTATCACGCCAGAATTTTTAACTCTGCTGCAAGCACCCATGGCACTGGGCCGGCACTTCAATGCAGATGAAGGGCTGGACAGCATGAACCAGGTGGCAATCATTAGCCATCGTGCCTGGAAAAAGTACTTCCAACAGCGTAACGATGTATTAGGTAAAACGCTGAACATTATGGAGATGGAATTCAAAATTATCGGTGTTTTGGCGGAAGATTTTATAGAGCCAGGCCTACATGAGTTTGGCGCACGGACCGATCTGTGGTTACCATTTGATTATGATGACATGCCAAAGCAATTTCAGCAGCGCTGGTCGACATTTTCCGACCGGACCTACCTCGTCGGATTAAAAAATCCCGACAGCGATGCCATGCTGGCCGAACAAGAAATAAGCAATTACATAGCAGCTCGTTTTAAAAACGAAACTGCAAGCCTGCCAGGAATGGCCGACATGGAGATAAAAATTCGGCTTAAAACGTTTGATGAAATTATTCACGGTAATGCCAGCCGGCAGAGCTTGTGGATGCTTGCTGGCGTTCTCGTGCTACTCCTTATAGCCGCAACGAATATTATCAATCTAATCCTGGCCCGCGCTGCGAATCAGCAGCGAACTATGGCTATCCAAATTGCTTTAGGTGCGCAAAAAAAACATATTTTTAACGGGGTATTGGCTGAAATATTATGGCTGATTGTCGGAGCAAGTCTTGTTGCGGTCGCAGTGTCATCAGTTGTAATAGAATTACTAAAAATATGGGCCGAAGGACAATTGCCACGCTTGAATGAGTTACAACTTAACCCGCAAACGCTGATTTTTGCAGTGCTCACAGGCTTATTGTTGGCCTTGCTATTTGCGACCCTTGTGAGCCGGCAGATTAATTACCGCGCGCTCAACAGTTTACTGCAGACCAGTGGCAAGGGTGTTGGTTTGCAAATCAACAAAAGAATCCGCAATCTGTTGATCGTAAGCCAGGTTGCGCTGACCGGAATATTGCTTGCGGCCAGCTTGCATATTCTTGTACAGAGCGTTGCCCAATTAACGCAACCCCTCGGCTATAACACAGATGACCAATACCAAGTGCGCTTAAGCATTGCCACTCTGTGGGAAACGACAACTCGCGAAGACCGGCGCGAATATTTTTTTCAATTGGCTGATAGTTTGCGCGCTCATCCTGGCGTTGAAGCGGTAGGCATGGCATCGAGATCGCCGGTAGATTACTCCGGTCCAAGCTATGAATCGATATTAACCGAACCCGGCAATACACATGGTATACGCACTTTGCGCAACTATAACGATGGCACTTATTTTAAAATCCTCGCATTTCCGCTAATCACGGGCCGTTACTTTACTGACACTGAGGCACGTAATAATGAAGATCTACTTGTTATTAACGAGACCTTGGCCAGACAACTACAGGCTGATGGAAAAGTGCTTGGGAAATTAGTCTATTTCGCATCGGACGATACCGCTACTGGCTTCCGAATCATCGGAGTAATAAAAGATCTGCAACTACCCGGTCAAATTGAACCACCACGATTTTTTTTACCAACGATTGTCGAAAGCCCTTCATTAGTTGTACAAACAAAGCCGAACCAACGTCTGACGGCACAAGAAGTTAACCAAATAGCTGCAACCATTAACCCGCAATTAAAAGTGTTTGATATCCGTACGACTGCGGAATACATCAGCGAACTTACGGCACACCAAAAAACCGCCGCAGGTTTAACGACGGCGCTGGCATTGCTGGCCTTCGTATTGGCAGGCATCGGGCTTTATGGGGTATTAAGTTACAGCGTTCAGCAACGTCGATTTGAATTAGGCGTACGTATGGCCATCGGAGCGCGCCCTTTCAGCGTGTTCGCGCAAGTACTCAAAGATAACGTTGCGCCGGTTGCGTTTGGATTAGTGGTTTCTCTCGTCGTACTGTGCGGGCTATGGCTTTGGGTGCAGCGAACGAGCTTCACTTTACAAACCAGCATCGCGGGATGGGTGCTACCGACAATATTAATTATGGGGCTAACCAGTGCGGCGTCGCTGCTTTCGGTATGGAGTATCATTTCCAAACCCGCGAGCAACTTATTAAAGAATGACTGAATAATTACCCAAACCACACTAATTTTAAGGAATGACTTAAGGAGGGTATATGTTAGTAGCTTTAACATGCCCACCTGGTAATTTCATTCAGTATCAAAATAGAAACCCTTTATTGAATTTTAATATTTGCGTCAAGCTCACATCTGCGCAATATACTGCGACAGCACTTCAAATTTTTCCGCGTCGTTATCTACAAAGCGAATCACAATTTTTACCACGTTGGTTTCCGCGCGGTTTTCGCCGGCCTGGATGCTGTGGACGTAGCCGTTGACGCGGGCGAGGTCGCCGCCGTCGCCCATTTCGATGTCGACGACGGCTTGGTCGAAGACGGTGGGCAGGTTGTCGCTGCGTTGCATGAGGCCGCCGAGGGATTGCAGGGAGAGTTCGCGGATGACGCAGGCGCAGGGCTTGGTGTTGTTGGAGAAGCGCAGTTGTGCTTTGCCTTTGATATTCGTTGCCTTGGCAACAGGCTTGGGTTTGGACGCGCTGCCGGTCAGGAGGCTGGCGCTGCTGGCCGGGTTGGTGAGGGGGTTGGCTGTGGGTTGGGGTGCTCTTGTGCCGGTGAGTACGTCTACTGAGGCGAAGGCAATGCCTTGGGTGCTGGCTTGGCCTCTGGCGTGGGTGGGTGCCTTGCCGACGGCTTTGAGTTGTTTGAAGACTTTGCGCAGTAGTTCTTCGGGCGTAAAGGGTTTGGTGAGGTAGTCGGATACGCCGGACTCGACCGCTTTGATGACGTGGTTGCGGTCACCGCGGCTGGAGATCATCACGAAGGGTGTGGCCGCGCCCTGGTCGCTGCTGCGCACGGCGCGCAGAAGTTCTTCGCCGCTCATGTTGGGCATTTCCCAATCCGAGAGGATCAGGTCCATGGTCTGGCTTTTGATGGCCGCCAAGGCGCGGCTGCCGTCTACCGCTTCATACACTTCAACACCGGGAATTGTTTCCCGCAGGTGTTTCTTGACCATGTCACGGATAAAAGTCGCGTCGTCAACGACGAGGATTCGGATAGCCATAGGCTAATTCCTTGCACAAAAAAACAGTGAGGCCCCGAAGATTGTCCGGGGGTTTTATTAGCCTAGTCGATTTGTAACAGAATGCGACAAATTAGCGCGCTTGCAGATGACGCACCGGGGCGTCGATGTAGGGTTCGTCCTGTTCCAGCGAGTAACCGTTTTGCGCCGCTTCTACGGCGGTGCGCATCCAGTAGATCAACTCGGCTGGCCGTTCGAGAACGGCTTCCGGCACCTGATAAAACGCCGACTCTACCATATCCGCCGCCGCTGGCCGAAAGGGTGCCATGCCGCGTTGCTCGTAGAGCGAGCGGGAGTATTCGTCGGCGCGGAAATACAGATGATCATTGACGATGATGGCGAACTGGACACCCTGATGGTAAATGCCCACGCCGTGAAAAATCCGACGGTAAGAGACAGGTGCAACACGAGCCATGCATTCCACTGCGTGAGCTACATAGTGAGTGCTGACTGCCATATCGACGCCTTTCTTATGGGGATGTTTGGGGGTGAGACAGGGTCGTTACAACACATTGACCACTCCTTGTCCCGGTTGGTTTTGGTACACCAAAACTGGCAAAAACTCTAATGAGGAACACGGGCGAACGCAACAGGATTCTAAGAATGTTTCGCTAGTTCAAATGCGAAAGATTGTGATTTGCCGAATATGCTTGATTCGCCGCGCCTTATACCTCAACACCACCTCAATCATGCCTCAGCGTCGCGGGTAAATACCCATTCTTTCGGGTTCGACATGGCTTCGTTGTAGACGTAACCGGCGGTGTTGAAACCTTTGATGGCATCGGGTTTTTTGAGTCGTTCGCGGATGATGTAGGCGCTCATCATCCCGCGCGCTTTCTTGGCGAAGAAGCTGATGATCTTGTACTGGCCGTTCTTGCGATCCTTGAACACCGGCGTGATCACTTCGGCATCCAGGCGGCGCCCGTTGACGGCCTGGTAATACTCGTTGGACGCGAGGTTGACCACCACCTTGCTCTTCAGCGCCGCCAGCTCTTCATTGATCCGGTCGGTGATGATGTCACCCCAGAACTGGTATAGGTTCTTGCCGCGCGCGTTGGCGAAAGCCGTACCCATCTCCAGGCGGTAAGGCTGGATCAGGTCGAGCGGCCGCAACAATCCGTAGAGGCCGGACAGGATGCGCAGGTGTTTCTGGGCAAAGGTGAAATCCCCTTTCGCAAAGGTGTCGGCCTGCATACCGGTGTAGACGTCCCCCTTGAACGCCAGCACCGCTTGCTTGGCGTTAGCCGGCGTGAAGGGGGTCTGCCAATTGAGAAAGCGGCCAAAATTCAGGTCGCCCAGTTTGTCACTGATACCCATCAGTTCAGAAATCTGTGGCGGTGACAAATGGCGCAACTCGTCGATCAGGGCCTGGGAGTGATCGAGGAAATCCGGTTGGGTAGCAACGCTGGTTTGGGGCGGTGTGTCAAAATCCAGCGTCTTGGCGGGAGAGATCAATAACAGCATAACGCGCGGTATTCCTGCATAAGCATGTAAGGTTGGATTACTCAGGCTTTAACAATTCCTGCCACCAGTTTAGCGGCGTAACGCCATCGGCAGGATCGTAGACATTGCCATACATCCACCCGCATTCACCGACCACTTCGCGGTTAAGGATGGCTTCGATAGCGGTGAAACCACAACTGACGTGGATGGAGTACACCAGCATACGCGGGGTTTGCAGGTCCAGTTCACCGCCGAGCTTTTCCAGCTGCGCCGTCAAACGATCTGCCAGTTCTTCGATGTTGCTGCGGGCAAATACGCGCACACTCAAATTGCCGCTGCGCTGGGCGATCTCAAATTCCCGCGAGCGGGGCGAAAACCGAATTACGTCACCGCTGGCCAGACCTTTCACAAAGGCGGGCGATTGCACCAGTTGCAGGTCGCCATTCTCCAGTTCACGCACCGGGATCTTTTCCGCTATCGGCTTGCCCTGGGGATCAACCCCGGCAAACATCTCCACCATCTGTAGGGCTTTCATCACATCTCTCATCGCTGTTCAGTGGGCGGGCATTATAGCGGCGCCAGCCCGCCGGGTCACATATCCCTTATGGGTTCTGTAGCCTCGCTCAATATTGACCGGAGGTAGCCGATTGGCGTTTGGTGCGGTCAAGTACAGCCGCTCTTTCCCGTGCAGTATTTGCGGCTTTTACAAGGTCTGTAAACCGACGCGCGCGGAATAAACGTCACTTTGTGCGGATAATTTGTGTGGCATCATAGCGGCCTTGGTCTTAAGGAGGACAATCATGAAACGACTATTCACCCTGTTGGGTTGCTGTATCTTCGCCAGCGGTTTGATCGGCTGTGCGGTAAATCCTGTTACCGGCAAAAACCAGCTCTCTTTTGTATCGCCCGAACAGGAAGTGGCCATTGGTGCCAAAAACTACGAACCCAGCCAGCAATCCCAGGGCGGTCGCTATGTTGTCGATCCCGAGCTGACGGTATATGTCAACAAGGTCGGCCAAAAGCTCGCCGCTGTCAGTGATCGCCCGCAATTACCCTATGAATTTGTGGTACTCAACAACGATGTGCCCAATGCCTGGGCTTTGCCCGGTGGCAAGATGGCCATCAACCGCGGCCTCCTGGTGGAACTGAAAGACGAGGCGCAGTTGGCCGCCGTATTAGGCCATGAAATTGTCCACGCGGCTGCCCGGCACGGCGCTTCCCAGCAAACCCAGAATATCTTGATTAGTACGGGCCTGTTGGCTGCCGGTGTCGCCGCTTCTACCCAGGAATCCGAGTACGCTGGCCTGGCGGTCGGTGCGTTGGGTGTGGGCGCCAATGCCTGGATGTCCAAATACAGCCGCAGCCATGAGCTGGAAGCCGACAGATACGGTATCGAATACATGGTGAAGGCTGGCTACGATCCCATGGGCGCGGTGGAGTTACAGGAAACCTTCGTGAAGTTGTCCGAGGGCCGTCAGACCAACTGGCTGGAAGGCCTGTTCGCCAGCCATCCACCCTCACAGGAGCGGGTTGCAGCCAACCGGGCCATGGCCCAGGCCAATCCCGGCGGTGCGCGCAACAAAGCCGCTTTCGACAAGGCCATGGCCCAGGTACGCAAAGACCAGACCGCTTATGCCAATTATGAAAAAGCCATGAAGGCCGCCAGTGAGAAAAACTACACCAATGCCCTGAGCCTGGTGGAAAACTCCATCAAGCAGCAGCCGAAGGAGAATTTGTTCTGGGAATTGAAAGGTCAGCTGCTGTTGCAACAAAAGAAAGAGAAAGAGGCGGTAAACGCACTGGACCGGGCGATCCAGGCTAACCCGGAATTCTTCCGTCCCTATGTTTATCGCGGTGTGGCCCATAAGCAATTGGGCAACACGGCCCAAGCGGAAAAAGACCTGGTCGCCAGCCAGCAACTCCTGCCAACCCAGTTGGCCGCTTACTATTTGGGCGAAATCGCCCTGGGTAAAGGCCAACGCTCCGCTGCAGCAACCTACTTTCAACAAGCCGCCCAGGGCGGCGGCGAAATCGGCGAAGCCGCCAAGGCGCAACTGGCCAAGCTTCAGGCGCCGTAAATTGGCATATTGGCGGGCTTCCATGGCGAAGCCTGCCGTTCACTCCCTGTCACAGACCCGCTTACGCTCCACGGCCCGCCGCTCGCATTCGCGCTGCACATTGTCACACACCATGATCTCCGGATAGGTTTCGGGCCGCTCTTGTCGGCACTGGCGGTGTTGCTGGCGCAGCTCTTCATCCGGCAATTGCTCCAGCGGGTAATCACTACAGCCCACCAGCCCGGCAGTAGCAGCGAGCCAGAAGAGCGTCAGGCACGTTTGATACATAGTGATGTTTCCAGTAAGTCGCGCGGGCGTAACGGGGTTTTAACGTTATAATGCGCCCCATTTCCCGACAATGACAATAATGGGGCACCGGATTGCTATGGATTCCATTCACACGACCACTCCCTGGCCCCAGCGCCTGCTTGATCTGCTCGACGGTATCACCCGGTTTATCGGCCGCAGTATTGCCTGGCTTACGGTGATCATGGTGATCGCTACCTGTATCGTGGTGATCTTGCGGCGCGGCTTTGATATGGGCTCCATTGCCCTGCAAGAGTCTGTTACCTATATGCATGCGGCGGTCTTTCTGCTCGCCGCTGGCTATACCCTCCAACGCGGCGGCCATGTGCGGGTGGATATCCTGTACCGCCGGTTTACGGCACGCCGCAAAGCCTGGGTCGACAGCCTTGGCTGTCTGATATTCCTGCTGCCACTGGCCATCTTCACCGGATTTGTCAGCTGGGATTTCGTGCTCAGCTCCTGGGCGATCCGCGAAGGCTCCACCGATTCCGGCGGCGTGGGCGCGGTGTATCTGCTCAAGTCGCTGATTCCTTTGATGGCTATCACCCTCAGTCTGCAAGCCATCGCCGAGTTGCTGCGCAATTTGTTGTTATTGATGGGCGTTACGCCACCGCAGGAGGAAGCAAGCCAATGATGCTGGTGGAATTTATCCCGTTATTGATGTTTGCAGCCGTTTGCGTGGCCCTGATGCTGGGTTATCCGGTGGCCTTTACCCTGGCGGGTGTCGCCCTGCTGTTTGCCGGTGTCGGTATCGTGACCGGTTATTTTGATCCCAGTTGGTTGCGCACCTTTCCCGCTCGCCTGTTCGGCATTATGACCAATTACACCCTGGTGGCTGTGCCCCTGTTTGTCTTCATGGGGGTGATGCTGGAAAAGTCGCGGCTTGCCGAGGCCTTGCTGGAGAACATGACCAAAGCCTGCGGCAGGCTGCCGGGCGGCCTGGGGATTTCTGTGGTCGTGGTGGGCGCGTTACTCGCCGCCAGCACCGGTATTGTCGGCGCAACGGTCGTGACTATGGGGTTATTATCCCTGCCCACCATGCTCAAGCGGGGTTACTCGCCGGCATTTGCGACGGGCACCATCTGTGCCACCGGCACCCTGGGACAAATCATTCCGCCATCCATCGCACTGGTTTTGCTGGGAGATGTTCTGTCCAGCGCTTACCAACAGGCGCAACTCAATCAGGGCATCTTTAACCCGCGCACCATTTCGGTGGGCGATCTGTTTGTGGCCGCCATCGTGCCCGGCGCCTTGCTGGTCATTTTTTATATTGCTTATGTGTTGTTGATGGCGCGCTTCCGGCCGCAGCAAGTACCAACGGTTATTCAAGACGAGCAGGTGCCTTTATGGCGGGTTATTCCCAGCTTGTTGCCGGTGTTGCTGTTGATTGCACTGGTGCTCGGCTCCATCTTGCTGGGGATAGCCACGCCGACTGAGGCCGCCGGGGTCGGCGCCCTGGGTGCCAGCCTGTTGGCGTTGTGGAAACGTCAGCTAAGCTGGCAACGGCTCACCGACGTTGCACGCTCCACAACCGAAGTCAGTGCGATGATCTTTGCGATCCTTATCGGCGCCTCGTTGTTTTCATTGGTGTTTCGCGGCTTCGGCGGGGAAGAGCTGGTTCATCAACTCTTTAATCAGTTGCCCGGGGGAACCTTTACCGCTGTACTGATTGTGATGGCGGTCATCTTTATCCTCGGTTTTATCCTCGATTTTATTGAGATCACGTTTGTGGTGGTGCCTATTGTAGGGCCGGTCCTGTTAGCCATGGGTGTTGATCCTATTTGGCTTGGCATCATGATTGCGGTAAATTTGCAGACATCTTTTTTAACACCGCCCTTCGGTTTTGCGTTGTTTTATTTGCGCGGTGTCGCGCCCGCTGAAGTGCGCACGCTGGATATTTATCGTGGCGTCATGCCCTTTATTTTGTTGCAGGTGTTATTGTTGTGCGCACTGGCATTGTGGCCGGCACTGGTCACCTGGTTGCCGGATTATCTTTGAAGTGCAAGCCGCCCGGGATAGAGCATGTACTGCCCACTGTGTTGTTAAATATTTGATTGACGGAAATTTTCTATGGCCCTGCATCACCTCGATGAAGAACCTACACCAACCGGCACCCTGACATTACAAACCTTGTCCATGCCTGCCGACACCAATCCTTATGGCGACATCTTCGGTGGCTGGTTGATGTCACAGATGGATCTCGCCGGGGCGATCCTGGCGCAGGAAGTAGCCAAAGGTCGAGTCACTACCGTTGCCGTGGGCAGTATGGTTTTTTTGCGGCCGGTACCGGTGGGGGCGACGGTCAGCTGCTACGCGTCCGCGCAAGAGATTGGACGCACCTCGATCCGTACGATGATTGAAGTCTGGATTAAAGTCTGCAAAACCGGTGAGGTGGCCAAGGTAACCGAAGGTGAATTTGTTTACGTCGCCATTGATGATAACGGGCGCACCCGACCCGTACCGCGCGACTGATGCGCGCAAACTGCGCAGACGCTCACAGAACCACCCATCGCCTTTTCATTTCTTTAACCGCAGCAAACGCGGCAGCTGCTAGACTGGATCTTACATTTTTCCGTCACCTTGACCTGCCACTATAGGTGATGGAAGAAAGCCCTGATCAATGCTCTCACTTGTCGAGTCACACGTGATGCTAAAAGACGCTACCACTGGATACGGATTACTCACCATCCTTTTGCACTGGGTGTCTGCCCTGCTGATTTTTTTCCTGTTCGGGCTGGGCATCTATATGACCGGCCTGGATTATTATTCGGAGTGGTATCACAAGGGGCCGGCGTTGCACGTCAGCCTCGGGCTAATCCTGTTATTGCTGATGGTTGTGCGCATTGTCTGGCGCCTGGTGAATAAAAAACCCGCTGCATTACCCAATCATTCACGCACAACCCTGTTCCTCGCCACGCTGGTGAAATATCTGCTGTATGGCTTGATTCTTAGCGTGATTGCCAGCGGTTACCTGATCACTACCGCCGAAGGAAAACCGGCCAGCCTGTTCGATATTATTCACTTTCCCGTGATCACCCAACTGGATGCGACTAACGTGGACCGCGCTGGCCTGGTCCATGAACTCCTCGCTTGGGCTATTGTCATAATCGCTGCTTTGCACGCCCTTGCCGCACTGGTGCATCACTTTGTGATCCGCGATCAAACCCTGTTGCGTATGTTAAAACCGATTAAAAAATTGCCGCCTGCCGATGAACAGACATCACCTGGCAATTCCCGGTAATATCAATTTCCTTTCACGTGTTGTTTGGTTCAATCTGGTCCATTTAGGAGAATTAGGATGAAAAAATCACTTGCTGTTTTAGCTTTTGCTGCTGCCGGTCTTGCCAGTTTGCCGGCGCTGGCGGATAAATATGTTATCGACACCAAAGGCGCCCACGCCTCTATCAACTTCAGTATCCAGCATCTGGGTTACAGCTACCTCACCGGTCGCTTCAATAATTTCAGCGGCGATTTTACTTACGACCCCAAAGATGTGGCTGCCAGCACCATCAATGTCACCATCGACACCACCAGCGTTGACAGCAACCATGCCGAACGCGACAAGCATTTGCGCAGCAGCGATTTCCTTAACGTGGAAAAATTTCCCAAGGCAACCTTTGTCAGCAAGAAGATCGTGCCCGATGACGGCGATGAGTTCGATATCATCGGCGACCTGACGCTGAATGGCGTAACTAAAAGCATCACCATTGAAGTCGATAAAGTCGGTGAAGGTAAAGATCCCTGGGGCGGCTATCGCGTTGGCTTTGAAGGTGAAACCGAAATTGCCTTGAAAGATTTCAACATCACCAAAGACCTCGGCCCGGCTTCGCAAACCGTTAAACTGGAATTGCATGTCGAAGGTATCAAGCAGTAAAAGCTATCAAGCAACACGTTATCCGTGGGTTTAAAAACGGGAGGCACAGGCCTCCCGTTTTTTTATGCCAAAGCGCGTGGCAGGTCACATTCGTAGCCATGATCCTCAAGCTTACAGCCTGACATTGAAAGAATCGCGGATCGGCTTGTCTATACCGCTACAGGGTTATCAACGGAGGGATTGTGAGAAAATTTCCAGTGATTGTCGGTACATTGGCCGCCTGCATTGCCTTACAGGTTCACGCCCTGGCGTTCAGCCTCAAGACCGTTCCTTTAACACATCCCGCGAATGGCGACCTGGTATTGCTTTCCAGTGACCCGGAGGCTAACAAATCACCCGCTAGTCACTCACTGGTTGATAATTCCCCGTCTGATAACTCGCTGCCAGATAACTCTCTACCTGATAATCCCCGGATCAATAATCACCTGGCGGTGTCTGGCCATGCGGCCGATGGGCGCTGGCTGTCGGTAATCAACCTGGAAAATTTCAGCGCCCGCACTATTGCCATTCCCATACAAGCACAATTTTTCAGCGCGATGCAACTCAGCGGCCACACAGGGAAGCAATTGGTATTTCATACCACCGAGGGCGTGAGCCACTATTCGCTGAGCAACAATACCTTATCACCGCTGGTAAAAACCTCATCCATCTATGCACTGGCAGACCAAAAACGCCTGCGCCATACCGATATCGTGGTTGATGTAAATAACGATGGTTTAAGTGATTTGTTGATCGCCGACTTCACCCGTTATCACTTATGGTCGCAACGCGACGACGGCAGCTTTGCCCATTTTCCCCTGACTGTTAATGCGACAGTGGATACCTATGAGGAAATTCCGCGCTACTCACCCCGCAAACCGTACCTTGTGGATATCAACCTTGATGATAAAACCGATATTGTGTTTGCTCGCGATGATCAACTGCTGATCTTTACCCAAGATAAAGATGGCAGCTTTCCTGAACAAGCCAGGGTCTACCGCCCGGGCATGACAATTTCTTCCGACAGCGAAGCCAGCTTACGCCCGGGCGACGGACGCAATTACGACGGTCTGGTGATCAATCGCTTATTCGATGTGACCGATCTGGATGGCGACGATTTGGCGGACATCATCATCCGCCGCGAAAAGTTTGCCGATGCCCTGGAGCAAAATTACGACTACCTGATTCATTACGGTCGCGCTGGTGACGAGGGTCTTTATTTTGAAGCAAAGCCGGACACACGCATCAATACCCACGGAATACAATTTGAATCTGTATTCGCGGATATCGATGGCGATGGCCGCAAGGATTTTTATACGCCGAGTGTGCATTTTGGTCTGGGCCTGATGGTGCGCGCGCTGATCAGCGGCAACGCCGGGATGGAAGTGCAGTTTTATCGCATGAAACCAGACCGGAGTTTCAACGAAAAGCCGGACCATATTCACAAGACGACCGCCAGCATCAGCATCAGCGGTGGTCGCGTTGACCTGCCGCTGTTTCAGTTGGCGGGCCATGTCGATAAAACCTACAAAGACTTGTGGGTTGGCGAAAAGCAACAACGGCTGATCGTTAACCGCAGTGATGAAAAACAATTATTTGATCGGGAGCGTCTGCAGTTTAACGTCACGCTCCCGCGCGATGGTTCCAAAGTGCGGGTGATGGATGTGAATAACGACGGGCAGGATGATCTGGTATTACCCTTTGATGCGCAGGAGAAAAAAGAGCTGCGTAATCAGGTACAGGTTTTGATAGTGAAGTGATTGTACACGTGGTGGAGTCGGATTACGCCGCGCTTGCGGCTAATCCGACCTACGATCAATGCGCTTTTTGTTGCGTTTTTTCGCGGACATCGTAATAGGTGTGCTCCGAGACCTTGTGATACTCGGTGGCCATTTGCAGGAATGCCTGATAGGAATCATAAACTTTTTTGAACATCGGATCCTGTGCCGCCTGCTCAGCGTAGAGCTGCATACTGATGTCGTGCAAGTGTTGTAACACCTCATCCGGCAAGCGCCGAACCTCCACACCTTTCTCTGCCAGCTCTTTTAACGCCGCATTATTACGCGCGGTATAACGGTCCAGCATATCCTGATTCGCCGCACGCGCTGCCACAGTGACAATCGCCTGCAAATCTGTCGGCAGCGACTCAAACGCTTGCTTGTTAACAATCAGCTCCAGGGTAGAACCCGGCTCCTGCCAGCCAGGGTAATAATAATATTTGGCCACCTGATGAAAACCAAACGCCAGATCATTCTCCGGCCCAACCCACTCCGCCGCATCAATCACACCGGTTTGCAACGCGGTATACAACTCACCGCCGGGAATATTCACCGAGGTACCACCCGCCCGATTAAATACATCACCCGCCATGCCGGGAATACGCATCTTTAACCCGCGCAAATCTTCAATGCGATTGATCTCACGATTAAACCAACCCGCCATCTGAATCCCGGTATTACCACCGGCAAACGGGATTAAATTAAACGGCGCATACACCTCACGCCACAATTCCAACCCACCGCCATGATGCAACCAGCCATTCATCTCCTGTGCATTCATACCAAACGGAATCGTCGTAAAAAATTGCGCCGCCGGCGCCTTGCCGCGCCAATAATAAGCCCCCCCGTGCCCCATCTCCACACTGCCCGACGACACCGCATCAAACACCCCCATCGCCGGCACAATCTCATTTGCCCCATACACATGAACCTGCAAACGACCATCGCTCATCGCATTAACATACTCGGCAAAGGTTTCAGCCGTAGTCCCCAAACCCGGAAAATTTTTCGGCCAGGTCGTCACCATCCGCCACCGATAACTCGGCTGAACCGCCTTCTCAAACGCCTCCGCACCGGTGGACTTAACCCGGGTTTTTTCCAGCACCAACAGCGAAAATACCAACACCAACGCTGCCACCAGCGCCAGGATCACCAAGGGATACCAATTAACTTTTTGTGGGGTTGTTTCAGTCATGATTGTTATTCGTTATTGTGGTTAATATTGTGTTTTTTAATTCTCGCCACGCGCACATTGTAAGTTTTTCATGCGGTTATATGTTTCGAAACCCTCAATTCACGGATGAATTGAGGGAGCCACAGGGATGTGTTCATGCGTTTTCGAAACATATAACCGCATGAAAAACGGGTTGCAAAGCACAACTCCCAGCAAGCTCTATATCGCCGCCAAATTAGCATACTGCATCATCAACCACTTACTCCCTTCATTATCAAAATTCACCTGCACCCGCGCCCCCGCACCCTGGCCTTCAAAATGCAAAATCACACCCTCGCCAAAAATCGCATGCTGCACCCGCTGGCCCAAATGAAAACCCGTCCCCTCACCACTATCACTCAAACGCGCCGCATTACCACCATTACGCTGATAACTCACCGGCCGCGTCACCGCCGTCTTCAAACGCACTTCCTGAATACATTTGCCCGGAATCTCTTTCACAAAACGCGATACCGCATTAAATGTTTCGTTACCGTAAAGGCGCCGGGTTTCCGCATAACTGATGTACAGTTTTTCCATCGCCCGCGTAATACCCACGTAACACAAGCGGCGCTCCTCCTCCAAACGGTCGGGATCATCCGCCGACATTTTATGGGGAAACAAACCTTCCTCCACACCGGCCATAAACACCAACGGAAACTCCAGACCTTTTGCCGAGTGCAGCGTCATCATCTGCACCGCATCTTCAAATTCGTCAGCCTGGGTTTCACCGGCATCCAGTGCGGCCGTATCGAGAAACTGTTGCAGCGCTGACATTTCATCTTCTTCATCCACATCGAACACGCGACAGGCGTTAACCAATTCCTGCAGGTTTTCGCCCCGCGCCTGGCCTTTCTCACCCTTTTCACTTTGATGGAAATCCAGCAGGCCAGTGTCTTCAATAACCTGTCGGGCAATCTGATCCAGCGTCGGCACATCACCATGGATATCAATTTCATTCGCGTCGTGAGCGAGTTTGCTGACCAGCGTAATAAAGGTTTGCACCGCATTGCCAGCACGCGCGGTTAACACGCGATTGGCAATCATCATTTCAGCGGCGCGCCACAGTGAGCAGCCATTCTCCCGCGCGAACTGGCGAATATCATCCACGGTTTTACCGCCGATACCGCGCGTCGGCGTATTGATGACGCGCTCGAACGCCGCATCATCGTGCGGATTGTTGATCAAACGCATATAGGCCACAGCGTTTTTAATTTCCAGCCGATCATAGAATCGCTGGCCGCCGTAGATGCGATAGGCAATGCCTTCACGCAGCAAGGCTTCTTCCAATACACGCGACTGGGCGTTGGAGCGATACAAAATTGCGCAGGCATTTTTATTATTGCCCTGGCGAACCCATTCCTGGATGCGTTCCACAATAAAGCGCGCTTCATCCTGCTCGTTGTATGCCGCATACAGCGAAATCGGCTCGCCCTCGGCGCCCTCGGTCCACAACTCTTTGCCGAGGCGACCAAAGTTATGTGCAATCACCGCGTTGGCCGCTTCAAGAATCATGGAGGTGGAACGGTAATTTTGTTCGAGGCGAATGGTTTCCGCGTTACCAAAGTCGTCGGCAAAACTCTGGATATTTTCAATCTTGGCACCGCGCCAACCGTAGATGGACTGATCGTCATCACCCACCGCCGTCACATAACATTGTTTGCCCGCCAACACGCGCAACCAGGCGTATTGCACGCTGTTGGTATCCTGGAATTCGTCAACGAGGATAAACGGAAAACGATTGCGGTAATGTTCGAGGATATGCGGTTTGTTCAACCAGAGTTCGTGGGCACGCAACAGCAATTCAGCAAAATCCACCATGCCGCCGCGCTGACAATCTTCTTCATAAGCGCGATAAATTTGCAGCATGGTACGCACAAACGGGTCGCCGGTTTCCTGGATATGCTGTGGGCGCAGGCCTTCATCTTTCTGGCCGTTGATGTACCACTGGGCCTGGCGATGGGGCCATTTATTCTCATCGAGATTCAGTGTCTGATACACACGCTTGATCAGGCGCAGTTGATCATCACTGTCGAGGATCTGAAAATTCTGCGGCAAGTTTGCATCCTGCCAATGGGCTTTCAACAAGCGATGCGCCAAACCGTGAAATGTCCCCACCCACATATTGCGCGTGTTGATGTTCTGGTGGGTTTCGCTGAACAGCTCTTCCAGACGGCCGCGCATCTCCCGCGCCGCTTTGTTGGTAAAGGTCACCGCCATAATGGAATAGGGCGATACCCGCTCGACCTGAATCAACCAGGCGATACGATGCACCAGCACCCGCGTCTTGCCACTGCCCGCTCCGGCGAGGATCAGCTGATTGCCAGCCGGCGCCGACACAGCGGCACGTTGGGCATCGTTAAGGTGATTGAGCAGGGGCGAAACATCCATAAGCACGTCTATCGTCGGTGTGGTGAAAAGGGCGGTAGTCTACCGTTTTTCCAGCGCGGATTCAGGGATTCGTCCGATTTTACTGGCTGCATGTACAGTTGACCACCCCGATCTGACGAATAGGGACAAATACCCCCATTAATAAAATTCACTCAGAATCCTTAGCCTTCCTGCCTGGCGACTTTCGGTCACCTATACTGGGGACTGCCATGCACACCATTCCATAGCACTAGCGAGTACAGCCTAATCTAACAGAGAGGTTATGAATGACAGAGAAGATCGACCCCCAGACTGCGGGATGTGGGGATTGCCGGAACATGCCGCCCCTGCCGTTTGAGTTCACCATGGCGTTTCAGCCTATTGTGGATATCAGCCAACGCAACATTTTTGCCCACGAGGCGTTAGTGCGCGGCATCAACGGCGAGGGCGCTTATGCCATCCTGAGCCAGGTCACCGAGGCCAACCGTTACCAGTTTGACCAATTGTGTCGCATACGCGCTATTGAATTGGCCACGCGTTTGCAGATGCAGTCTTATCTGAGCATCAATTTTCTGCCCAATGCCGTGTATCGGCCGCAGGCGTGCATTCGCTCAACATTGGAAGCGGCGCGAAAGAATAATTTCCCGTGTGAGCGAATAATCTTCGAAGTCACCGAATCCGAACCCATCCGCGACCCCGACCATTTGGCCAATATTTTTTCCGAATATCGCAACCAGGGCTTCGTTACCGCCATTGATGATTTCGGCGCAGGTCATGCGGGCTTGAATCTGCTGGCCGAGTTCCAGCCGCACATCATCAAGCTGGACATGGACTTAATCCGCAACCTCGATAGCAATCGCGTTCGTCAATCTATTGTGAAAGGCGTGGTGAGTACCGCGTTGGAGCTGGATATCACCATCATCGCGGAAGGTGTGGAAACCCGCGCAGAGCTGGATACCCTGCGCGCGATGGGCGTTAACCTTTTCCAAGGTTATTTGTTTGCTAAACCGGCTGTTGAACACTTACCGCCGGTTGATTTCGGCCTATTGGACTGAGCCTGTTAATCAAACCAGGCGCGCACTGCATCCGGTAGCGGCATGGATTTTCCTGTCTTGCCGTCGACCCAGACAACCTTGGAAAAGCTGTCAGCTACCGGATTCTCCGGGTCAGCCGAGGTGTAGATCTTGTAATCCACCATAAAACTGGAACGGCCCGGATCAGAGATATAGCAATCGATGCGCAAGGTTTCCGGGTGAAATACCGGCCGGTAAAAGGTGCAACCGATCTTCACCACCACGGGGTAGGAATCGCCGCCGATGGGGATGCCTTTGCTCATCATCCACTGGAAGCGCGCTTCCTCAATGTAGCGCAGGTACAGGGTGTTATTGACGTGCCCGAAGGCATCCATATCGCCCCAACGGACCGGAATCTGGCAGGAAAAAAAGGGCTTTTCGGCGTTTGATTCTGACATAGACACGACTCCTGAGTTGTCTTTACCGGCGGATGATATGCGCGATCACTTCGCCGTGAAGCTGACTTCCAACATCCCGAGGTCGGTGTAGTAGACCTTGATGTTGGTATTCAATGGCACCTCTATAACACCGGCGTAAGAACCGGTGATGACCGCTTGCCCCGCCACAATACCTTGGCCCCGACTGCGCAGGAATTCCGCCAGCCAGTACAGCGGCGCGCGCGGATGGGTATTGGGATGGCGACCGGCGTGCTCGCTGGTCTCGCCGTTGGCATATTCGATATGGATTTGAATTTCGCTGGCCTGCCTGGATTTCTCCGCACTCACCTCCGGGCCGATAAACAGCCCCTGATTGACCAGGCCGTCAGCCAGCATCTCCGGGAACGCGGCGCTGGCCGGGTCTTGGTAGCGGCTGTTGATCAACTCCAGTGCCAGATGGGTACGCGCGATGGCGGCATCTACATCGGCGGGCGTATAGGGTTCAGCGCGCGGCGGCAGGTCTTTACCGAAGAAGAACGCCAGTTCCGGCTCAATGCGCGCACGATCACCCTTGGGCCAGATCGCGACCGGCGGAATACTGTTGATGGTTGAGGTGTAGATGGGGCCGACCACCAGCTTGTCCGGTGGCGGTTGCAGGCACTTCCAGGCGCCGACGGAATCGTCCTGGCTTTCGCACCAGAGGTCGGTTACCGCCGCCTGGATGGCCAGCGCGGCCTCGATATCCGCCGGGCGGCAAGGCTCAGGCAAACGCGGCCCTGCCTCTCCGGTCAGGCGGCGCGCGACAAGGATCTTGGCCGCAGCAACAGCGGCACTTGCATGTTCAGACATAGGAATTTCTCATCGACGATGTAACGCTGCTCTCACACAGCGAGGTGCTGAGAGTTTACCCGCAAGCGGGCTGCGGGTCATAGTCGATGAAAAGGTTTTGTCTCATCCCGCACTGATGCCTCCCTGGCCGGGAGGAGGGTTTAGCGACGTCGATCAGTGCGGGGTGAGCTGTAAAGCAATATGTTTTAACTCGTCTTCGGATTCGATGATGTTGGTGACAGTGGTGCGCGCCTTCTCAGGGTCCAAATGTAATGCTTCAAAGATGTCCTCGGGGATCTCAAGTTTGGGACCGCGACCAATGTTGTGCTGGTACAGCAAACGCTGGGCGACGAAGATCAGCTTGGCGTATTCATGGTGTTCGCCGCTGTAACCGGGGTTGCTTTGGTGACGCAAGGCGATGACAACTTCCTCCGGCATCGACCACAGCGACATCAAGGCGCTGGCGATCTGCTCGCGGGTGACGCCGATCAGATGCCGTTCAATGGCTTGATGGGTGGTGTGTGGATTGGCATCCGCCATCTCGCAATAGGCACGGAAATGGGGTGGAAACACCTCTGCCAGAATCAGGAAGCCAAAGTTGTGCAACAGCCCGCACAGGTAAGCCATGCCGAAGCTGGGGCGATGATCGCGGGGAATTGCGGTTACCAGCCCTTCAATAGTGGCGGCCATATAGACCGATTGCTGCCAGTAAGGCAGTGAACCGTGCGGCCCGTCTTTTGGAATGTGGAGGCTGCGGCCAAGTGCCAGACCCAGGGCCAGGTTGAGCACCATATCAAAGCCGAGTACCCGCACGATGGCATCATGGATGGATTTAATCTTGCCGGGCGCCGAGTAGTAGGGCGAGGCCGCCCAACTGACCACCTGGGCGGCGAGGCTGGGATCAGTCTCTACAATCTGCGCCAGGTCGCTGACATCGGCGTTGGGGTTTACGCGCAATTGGATAATGCGCTGGGCAGTATCCGACAAGGGGGGTAATTCCAGGGTTTCTTCCAGGCGTTGCTTGATGCGCAACTGGGTGAAATTACGCACGGCGCCGAGGATCAGGTCGGTATCACTGGCACTGAGGTTTTCCGCCTCCAGCGGTGTCAGGGGGACCGCAATGTCACAAATGATCGCGTCTTCCAGTACATGCTGAAACGCCGCGCGGTTCAGGTGCAGCAACTGCTCTTCATTACCGGAATCCAGCAAGATCTCGTCGCGATCCAGCAGGCTTTTATCCACCAGGGTCAAGAGACCGGCCAGTTTGGGCAGCGCCGGTACGGATTGCACCGCATGGGTCTGGCAGAACTTGGCCAGTTCTTCCGGGCTGGTGGCATGCAGCTCGCGGCTCAGGTGGCGATTGACCGCCTTGAGGTCGAGCAGGCTGTCCGCCGCAATGATGACCTGGATACGCCCTTTGGCATCCTGCAGGATAACCGACTTCGCGGCCCCCATATTGCGCAGGTGCTGGTCGTGCCACAGGCGGTTGTTGTTCGCATCGACGGGGGTAGCGGCGATATCGTAGTGAATATTCTGATCATTCAATAATGATTGAACACTCGTCGGGACTGTCACGGCCTACTCCTTCTTTGATGTCGGCTTTCATTATTGTACAAACGGTTGATTGACCAGCTCAAAGTGCGCGTGGGCTGCGTCCAAAGCATTCGGACACCGGGTTTATCCAGTTTAGCCCAATCCGTCACACAAGATGGCGCCAGATTCAGCAAGGCATCTTTCAGGCTGTGCGATTTTTCACAGACACAGCCTTGGAAGCATAGGTCAGCTTTATTAAACATGAAGGTATTCCTGATTGTTGCCCAGCCAGCGTTGCACGATTTCGTGACACAGTTCCGGATATTCTTCCATCAGCACCTGGGCGGCGTCTTTCACCTCGGGTAGTAAATGCGCATCGCGCTGGAGATCGGCAATCTTGAACTGCATATCCCCGGTCTGGCGGGTACCCAACACCTCGCCAGCACCGCGCAGTTGCAAATCTTCTTCGGCGATCACAAAGCCATCGTTGGTTTCACGCATCACCCGCAGGCGCTCGCGGCTGAGGCGGGACAGTGGCGAACCGTACAAGAGCACGCAATGGCTGGCGGTGGCGCCGCGCCCCACGCGACCGCGCAGTTGATGGAGCTGGGCCAGGCCGAGGCGCTCCGGGTTCTCAATAATCATCAGGCTGGCGTTGGGAACATCCACGCCCACCTCAATGACGGTGGTCGCCACCAGCAGATCGACGTCACCGGCCTTGAACGCCGTCATGACCTGATCTTTTTCCGCCGGTTTGAGCCGGCCATGGATCAGGGCAATACGCAGATGGGGCAGGGACTCCGCCAGGCTTTCCGCCGTGACCTGGGCCGCTTGGGCCGCGAGGGTTTCCGATTCTTCGATCAGCGTGCACACCCAATAAGCCTGACGCCCCTGCTCGCACGCGAGGCGCACCCGCTCAATCACCTCTTCGCGGCGCTGATCGCTGATAACAACCGTGGTCACCGGTGTGCGGCCCGGCGGCAGCTCGTCGATCACCGAGCAATCCAGATCCGCATAGGCACTCATCGCCAGGGTGCGCGGAATAGGTGTGGCGGTCATGATCAATTGATGCGGCCGCAAATGGCCGACTGCACCTTTTTCCCGCAACGATAGGCGCTGATGAACGCCAAATCGATGCTGTTCGTCGATGACGATCAAGCCTAACCCAGCAAATTCCACACCCTCCTGAAACAGCGCATGAGTACCCACAATGACACGGGCGGCGCCTGTACGAATCGCGTCCAGCTGTTCGCGCCGTTCGCTGACTTTAAGGCGCCCGGTCAGCCAGCCCACCTGGATACCCAGGGGTTCCAGCCAACGGCCGAAGTTGAGCCGATGTTGCTCCGCCAGGATCTCCGTGGGGGCCATGATGGCGGCCTGCATACCGCTGGCGACGGCAATCAGGGAAGCCAGCGCCGCGACCACCGTCTTGCCAGAGCCGACATCGCCCTGCACCAGGCGCAACATGGGCAAGGGCCTGGCCATGTCTGTCGCGATCTCCTCCATCACCCGCTCCTGGGCAGCGGTTAACTGAAACCCCAATTGCGCTCGAAAAGCCCGTTGCAACTCGGGCCCGGGGTGTAACGCCAGGGCGCCATCGGCCTGAGCCTGGCGACGCAAAAGTAGCAAGCTCAGGTGGTGGGCAAGCAGCTCTTCAAACGCCAACCGTCGCTGGTAGGGGTGTTCACCTTCCTGCAATTGGCGGACATCCACACCCTGGGGTGGTTGATGCAGAAACCGCAGGGCATCTGCAAGGGGAATCTGGCCCAGGCGGCGGCGCAAGGCATCGGGTAGCAGTTCTTTTAACGCATGGGTGTCCAGCCAGGTCAGCGCCTGGGCGGCCAAGCTGCGCAGGCGCGGCTGGGTCAAGCCTTCAGTGGCGGGATAAACCGGCGTCAGGTGTTGTTGCAGAGGTAAAGGCTGGGCTTCATCAAGCAGGTCGTATTCCGGGTGGTAAATCTCGAGCCCTGCCGCACCGCGCCGGGTTTCACCGAAAATGCGCAGACGAGTGCCGGTAAGGAGGCGTTGCTTCTGGGCATTGGAAAAATGATAGAAACGCAAAGAAAGGGTGCCGGTACCGTCCTGCACGCGACACACCAGGCTGCGGCGTCGTCCCATCACCACGTCACACGCGCGAACTTCCCCCTCGATGACAACGTTCAGATTCGGTTGCAAGGCACCGATGGGCGTAACCCGGGTACGATCCATGTAGCGTAAAGGGAGGTGAAACAGCAGATCTTGCAGGGAAAAGATACCGATCTTCGCCAACTTGGCTGCCAGAGTCGCACCGACACCCTTGAGCGAGGTAACGGCTATGCGATCCAGATCCGGCGGTGCTACCACGGCTTCATTACGGCTGGCCATCATGCTCCTGACGGGAGTCGCTGATGGCTTTACGCAAGGCATCAATGGCTTTGTGGCGGGGGAAACTGGCGCGCCAGGCAAGGGCAACCGTGCGGCTGGGCGCGGGCTCGGTAAACGGCCGCGTCACCAGCACATTGGGTGTGTAATGCGAGGTGGACGCCGCTGACGCGGGCAGAATAGTGATCCCCAAGCCGGACGCGACCATATGGCGCAGGGTCTCCAGCGAGCTGCCCTCGGCAGCGGTGCGGATACGACCTGAGTTATCTTCCAGGGAGGGTTGCAGGTTGGGGCAAGTGGCCAGGACCTGATCGCGAAAACAATGGCCTTCCCCCAGTAGCAAAATATTCTGGTCATCCAGATCGCGCGGATTGATAGCGGACTTGGCCGCCAACGGATGGTCATGGGGCATGAGCACCACAAAAGGCTCATCAAACAGCGCCTGGGTTACCACATCCGGTTCGGTAAAAGGCAGCGCCACGATGATGACATCCAGCTCACCGTTGCGCAGCTTCTTGCGCAAGGTAGCGGTGTAGCCCTCTTCCACATACAACGGCATCTTGCTCGCCAGTTTTTGCAGATGGGGGATAAACAACGGCAACAGATAAGGCCCGATGGTGAAGATGGCACCCACCGCGAGGGGGCTGCTGAGTTGGTCTTTCCCCGCATCGGCGATATCCTTGATGGCCGCTGTCTGCTCCAACACCAGATTCGCCTGGGCCACAATCTGCTCACCCAGCGGTGTCGCCTGCACACGGGACTTGGTGCGCTCAAACAGCGCCACACCCAATTCATCCTCCAGTTTTTTAACGGCAATACTCAGGGTGGGCTGACTGACGAAGCAGCGATCCGCTGCCCGCCCGAAATGTTGCTCCTGCGCCAAGGTAACGATGTAGCGCAATTCGGTGAGTGTCATGATGCAATGCCTTCTGATGGTACGGGACGAATGCCCCTGCGGGCCTGTTATAGTGAGCAAGTGTGCCCTGTTATACGGAGTTAAGCAAAGGTGAATAGCGAAAAACTATTACCACTTTCAGTACTGATCCTCGGGTGCGGCGATCTCGGGCAACGGCTGGCTGCCCGGCTGCCGGAAGGCCAGTATCGGGTTGTCGGCGTTCGGCGTTCCCCCGCCGTCGACACGCCGTCAATTACCTATCGCCAGTGCGACCTCAGCCAGCCTGACGCATTGCGTCCGCTATTGACGGAACCGGTGGATGTCATCGTTATCACCATGACGCCTGATGAACGCAGTGACGCTGGCTATCGCCGCGCTTATGTCGATACTTGCAGGCATCTGGTCGCAAACCTCAAATCCCGGCACCAGACACCCCGCTTGCTAGTGTTCGTTTCCAGCACTGGCGTTTACGGACAACAGGATGGCAGTTGGGTGGATGAGACCTCCCCCACCGAACCCGACAGTTTCAGCGGCCAGCGGCTGCTGGAGGCAGAGGCCATCATCAGGGAGAGTGATTTTCCCCACTGCATCGTGCGCTTCAGCGGTATTTATGGCCCCGGGCGAACCCGCCTGATTGAACAGGTGCGCCAGGGCCGGGCGGTATTGTCGGCGGCCTTCACCAACCGCATCCATGCGGATGATTGCGCTGGCGTCCTGGCGCACCTGATCGACAAGGCCCGTCGCGGCCTGGAGCAGGATTCACTGTACCTGGCCACCGACAGCACACCGGCGCCCATGGCGGAAGTCGTCAACTGGCTGGCAATGCAGTTAAAGGTAGACCGCGCCGTCTTTGCGCCGGACCGGATCGACAGAGAACGCGGCAATAAACGCTGTGCCAATCAGCGACTGCTGGAGAGCGGCTATCGCTTGCGTTATCCCGGTTACCAACAGGGCTATGCTGCGTTGCTTGGCTTGCCAGACACCGCCGCCAATGTGCCCTGATACTCTACCGGCATTTGCAGAGACAACTGCTACACTTGAATCAATGTGCGACGGCCTGCACATGTTATTTCCCTGGAATTCTGGATACATCACACGTCGATGCTGCCAACAATAAGTCGCTACGCCCGCGAAAATCCTATCGCGACCCGCCTGCTCGGGCTGATTATTCTCAGCAGCTCGCTGATCACACTGATCACGATTTTATTGCAGCTGTACAGCAGTTTTCACGACGATATCTCTTCATTGGAAAAACGCCTTGACCAGGTGCGTATCAGCACCCTTGCCAGCATCACAAAAAGCTTGTGGGGCTTCGACCAGGAACAATTAAATATCCAGATCAACAGCGTGCTGGATGTGCAGGATGTGGTGCAGGTCAGTGTTATCTGGCACGACTGGAATAATACCGAGCAAACCCTGGTCGCCAGCACCCAACGCTACAGCCAGGAAGATATCGACAACAAACCCAATCAGTTTCTCGTCAAAAGTTATCCACTCACCTATGAAGATGCCAGCACGCCGCAACAACAACTGGGCACCCTGATCATCACCGCCAGCCTGTCGAGCATCTACGACAAGTTATGGGAACGGGCCATGTTTATTGCCGGCGTGCAGGGTGCCAAAACCCTGCTGGTGTCGCTGTTTATTCTGTGGCTGGTACACACCTTGTTGACC
>DATJLH010000073.1:0-35224 GCA_035490615.1 Cellvibrio sp. | reverse complement strand
ACTTGCCCGGCACGTGGACTGTCACTGAGCAAAACGCAGGCAATATAACAGGCACTTCTGGTGGAACGTTAAGGTTTAGCGGAATTGAACAAATCCATGGCGGCAATGATATTTTTAATCTCAATGCTATCCAATTAACGGGTAATTTATTCGGCGAGGCGGGCGATGATGAATTCATTGTGACTACCATGCCTTCAGGGAATGTTCAAATAAATGGCGGGGATGTTGATACGGAGAATGACACGCTTACCGGCCCCAATGCCAGTAACCAGTGGCGCTTTACTGGCGCGGCTAGCGGCACCTTGAATGAGCGCGTTTCATTTTCTTCTATTGAGGGTGTTGTTGGCGGTGATCTGGATGACACGTTTAGTGATGTCGATAATTATTCAACTGATCATTCAATTGATGCCGGTGATGGTAATGACATAGTCTTAGTTGATAATGAAGTTACACTTAATTTCTCCGCCGATATCGGCGGAATTTTCAATGGTGTGATTAATGCGGAAATTATTCGAAGTGAGAGTGCCGAGGGCGGTACCTTAACCGTAAACTCCACAGCCGATATGGTTATAGATTGGCTGATCCAAAACATTGCCGGCACAACTGATACAGATAATGAAGGTAGTATCAGTTATGTGAATAACGGAACGACCCGAAGCATTGACTTCACCAACTTCGCCAACCTCATCGGTGGCGACGGCAATGATATTTTTAACTTCTCAGGCAACAGCACCATCACCGGCTCAATCAATGGCCGCAACGGTGTCAACCAAGTTGATATCAGCGGTGCAACGCGTGCGCATCAAGTTGGATTCGGTACCAGTGGCGGCGATGCCAGTATTCACCTCGCCAATATCCAGCGCGTAGTGGGTAACGACTATGACGACACGCGATTAATCCTTGCCTCAGGCAATAATACCTGGAACATAACCGACTTCGATGCAGACGGCACGGTAGCGGATGGTGTTAATGACGGATTCATCACTAACGCAAATGTAGAGTTTGTTGATTTTCACAGCTTGGTTGGTGGTTCCGGTGAGGATCATTTCATTTTTTCATCGGAAAATCCTGGCAGTATAACCGGCAGTGTCAATGGTGGCGGTGGAGCGAATAATTCTATTACCGGACGCGATGTAGATAACGCCTGGACAGTAACTGCGGATACTGGTGTAAGTATTACGGCAGGTTCTGTTGAATATCTTGCGGCCTCTTCCAATATTCAGCAGCTTCAAGGCGGTGCCGGGGAGGACGTGTTTACTATCAATGCCGAGATCGACGATATCTTGGGTGGAGAGGGTAATGATCGCTTTGTACTGGGTGCAGCCGGCGCTGTTGATGTCCTCGATGGTCAACTTGGTGAGGATACCCTCTTCGGTCGAAACGCTAATAACGAATGGAATATCAATGATCGCGACCTTGCTATAAATGGTGGCCCTAATTATGTTGATGAATTCCTGGGCATGGAGATTCTGCAAGGTGGTGCGGCAGAAGATGAATTTATTATCAATAACAACTTCGCCGGTGCGATAAATGGCGGTGCCGGTGATGACACCTTCCGCTTTTATAATAATGGTTCCGTTGTCCTGCTTGACGGAGGAACTCACGTTGCCGGTGATATTATTGATTTAACCAATGCCAGTAACAACCTCAGTCTTGCACTTGATGCCACGACAGAGGCTGACATTAACGCGGTTAATATTGAACAGGCAAACGCTAACAGCAATGCCAGCCACACATTAATTGCGCTCAGTTCCCAAGCGAATAACTGGAATATCGACGGTGAAAATCGCGGCACACTGAATACCATTTTTGAATTCTCAGGCTTTGCCAATTTAATGGGCGGCGCCTTGACTGATGTTTTTGTTTTCGCTAACAATGATGCGAGTATCACGGGCGTGATTAGTGGTGGTAACGGCACGGGTGTTGATGTACTGAATTTGGTCGCTCGGACCGATGACAGCGCCGTACAAGTGTTGGAAAGCGGAGATTCCGCAGTAACTGGCCGTACTAATATTGTTGGTATCGAAGACATTACTGCCAATCAAAACGCTACCAATACGCTGTTTGCCAGCAACCGGGAGAATCTCTGGCAAATATTCGGCCCTAATACGGGTACACTGAATCGCACCGATACCGAAGCGGGTCTTGAGTTCACTAACTTCCACAATGTGGTGGGCGGCTCCCTTGACGATACGTTTAGCTTTATCGGCACCGGTAGTCTGGATGGAACGGTTGACGGCGGTGCTCATGTTAATGGCGATTCCGTCGATAAAAGCCAGGCTGTGGACGCCGATGTGCGGCTTGCAGACGTCAGTGGCGCTGGCTCGGGATTTATCCGCATTGAAGAATATATAGGTAATAACACCACCAGCACCTTGTATGGTGGTGATGTTGCCAATATCTGGAATCTGCGTGCGGGCGTCAATCAAATTACCATCGGCGATCCGGATGCACCAGGCATCGTGTTTATCGGTTTTGCCAATCTGCAAGGTGGGTCAAGACGCGATACTTTCAATATAAACGAAGGGACATTAACCGGCTCGATTCGCGGCGGTGGTGATAACGATATTTTCTCTGTCGGCGGCGGCACGGTACAGGGCGGAATCTTTGGTGATACCGGGGAAGATACGTTGACAGCAACCATCGGTGCTGGTGCTGTAGGTGGCATTAACTTTGTGGGCGGCGACGGTGTTGATCAATTAATCGTTACCGGTGGTAATGAAAGTTATAACGCTCTGCACAACACCACCGATGTAGGCGGTGAACTCATTTACACCGATGCAGCGGGCAACAATTACACGGTTTCTTTCGAGCAGGTAGGGCAGATTAACGATAACCTTCGGGCAGCGTTGCTGATGGTAAACGGAACATCAGCGGATGATATCTTCACGTTGACGAATAACCGTTACCGGCTGAATGGCCTGACGGAGATTAATTACACCAATAAAAATAATCTGACGATTGCCGCATCCAGCGCGGATCAAATTAATATTGAAGGTGCCGTCAACGTTGCTAATGCCTTGACGTTAAGGAATGCCAGGGTGACGGCCAATGCATCGGGATTAATTAATGCCAATAGCTTACGCCTTGATGGTACGGCACAAGTCGGCAGTGCAGACAATCGCTTGATCACCAATGTGAATAGCTTATTTGTTACCGCGGCTAACGGCGGAGTCTATCTGCAAGAAAACAACGCCCTCGATGTGGCCGAGCTGAGTTCCAGCAACCTGGTTGATTTGCGCTTGGGTGGAAACCTCACAAGCAGTACTCCGCTGATTTTCTCGCGCGATTTTATTGTTAATACCACCGGCGGTGATATTTTATTGTCAGGTAATAATCAGCTGACCGGAAACTTGTCCTTTATCTCCAACGGTCTGGTTGAGTTGCGTAATACATCTGCGACCAACCTGGGCAATATACAAGCACAAAATTTAACTGTCGATTCAACTGGTGCGATTACCGGCACGGGTGCGTTGGTAGTCAGCAGCCTTGCGCAGTTCACCACGGCTAATGATTTGACGCTAACCAACGCGAACAATAATTTTAATTCTGTGCGAATAAATGCAGCAAATTCAGCAGATATCCGTGACAGCAGTGGGTTATCTGTGGAGGGGGCTAATGCTACTGGCGCTGTTAATTTGACGGCGCAGGGCATCTCGTTAAATAACGTTAATGTGAATGCATTAACTGTCAATGCCACCGAAGAAGTCTTGTTAGGCACAGCTATCACAACGACGGCGGATATGTCGATCAACAGTGAAGGGCTGGTGACCCAGCAAAGTAATTTGCTGAGCGAAACGGGCGATATCACCATCAACGCCGGGCAATTCACGATGAACAACGGTGCGCAGCTTACAACCACCGTCGGTAGTATTCATGTGAATACCGGTGGCGATTTTATTGCCCGAATGATCACCGCCGCTGGTGATGTGAACTTTGATGTGGGTGGTAATACGCAATTTAATGATGCGATTCGTTCCGGCGGTGCCGTCAACCTCATCAGTGAGGGTAGTGTTAATCTGGCAAACACTGTCTCGGGAGCAACGGGCATTTCGTTGCAATCGGTTAGCGGTGGTATCCAACAACAAGGTCAGCTAACTGTCCAGGAAGGTGATATATCATTGATCGCGGCGAGCGATATCACCATGAACACCGACGCGGTGGCGACAGCAACCAGTGGCAATATTAATTATACAGGCTCATCCATTGCGGCAACGTCACTGATCGCCGAGGCTGGTACGGTTACACTTGCGGCAACCCGTGGCGCTATTACTGACAACAATGGCAACAGTATCAATGTAACCGCTAATCGATTGGTTGCCGATGCAATAACGGGCATCGGTGCAGAAAATCGGTTAGAGACAATGGTCAGCGAATTGTCATTAAGCAATAACAGCGGATTGGTTGACTTGGAAAATGGTAAATCCGTGACAATCAATCGCCTGCATTCCAATGGTGACGTTGTGCTGAATAACCTGGCCGGTGATATCACTTTGGATAACACCTCCGGTACTTTGTACGACCAAAGCCAAACCGACGCGCGCCTGGCAGGAGGCACGGTAAATGCCAATTACGAAATCGGTGCACTCACGATCAACGTAGCCAACGGCAATTTGCTGGGCAGTATTGATCCCGGGCCGAATATCCAGAACCCCGACATTGTCGCGCGCACGGCAGTGCTGACGACACCGGCTGGCAGTATCGGCAGCCCGGATCGCATGCTGGTTATCTATGTGAAGGATTATTTATTTATCGGCGGTGCGCGAAGCTGGGGACCGCTGTGGGGCTTCGATATCCGCCCGACCACCGTAGATAACCAGGCGACCATTCAAGGTAGCTTGTCTGACCTGCTGGCCTCGGGCAACGAACAATTAGTGGAAGTAGAAACCCTGGATGAAGTTGATCCGGCGGTATTTACCAACGTGCGCAACTATTTCTACGATGATATCGCTATTCTGTTGCCGCGCGATCAGCAGTATTTTGATGAGGAAGAGTAAGGCTTTCTTTGCTACCATCAGATTAAGCTATCATAACCGTTATAACTAACTGAACCCGAATTCTTTTGCCAGCGCCAGATGGCGCTGGTGTTTTATCAATCATAGAAGGACACTATCTGTCATGACAAAGCTATCTCCCACTTTTGGCAGTCTCACTCACCTCCCTAGCCCTTCCAGGACCTTGCTTAATAAGCAAGCAATGAAAGATTACGTTTACTTTTCAGATAATACGAAAGGTCAAACGGGTAAGGCCGTAAAAATTAAAATTGATTTGTTTCCTCGTTTTGCAGCTTTGGTTGATCCTAAGACTCACAAGGGTCAGACGATTATTCGCCAAATCGAAAACCTGCGTATGGTAAATGGAGCAAGCGCTGGTGTTTACTCCAATGCGAATTGTGCTTTTCGGTACATGCTTCAGGTTCCCGGCCTTAAAGTTTTTTACACCGTTTTGGACGGTATGGGACAGAGTGGAAAAGAGATTTTTATTGGAGACCTCAAGCTGGATTACAAAGAAGGTAGTGATAAAGCGGGTCTTTATGTATATAACTCATTTTTCAATCAATACAAAAAGTGTAAGCAGACAGATTTGAATGGTAAGTCGGTCTACTTGAACGGCCAGTGTAAAGATTTCCAGATCGCTTTAGAAAATGCTAAATCCAGAGTGGCTTTAACTAAGGATAAGTTGGCTTTGTTTTATACACCGGGACACTGCATTAATGATTTAGGTGTGTGGGAGTCTCGGGAGACAGCACAAAAAACTCATGACGCTGCTTGCAAACTGTATGACGTGATCAAGTTTAACTATGATAAAAAGGTTGAATGGATCGCCGAAGAGGGCGGGGCTGAGATTTTATCAAAAGCCCTGGATAGCTTCAGTGGAAACTTGTCGGGACATAAATTCCGCTTGATTGATCCACTCACGAACACGCCAGCGTTATTGCAGAAGTTAACGTCTAAAAATGTAAAGCCGACAATTGATGAGATTGCTCCGGTGGCATACACCGGAGCTAACCGTGCAACTAATATATACATGGAGTCGCAGAAGCAATCGATTATCAGTGCTTTAAAGGCGCTCCGAGTGAAAGGTTATGCCGAAGATCCACACCAGTCTACGATAGCTGATCTTGCGGCAAATTCCAGTGTTCTTCCAGTGAGGCAAAATCAACAAGCGATGAGCAATGCTGCGGTTTTGAATAACAAAGTTAGTCATTCCAAAAGCTTTAGAGTTGCACCCGATAAAGCAGCATTAACTTTCATTACAGCATTGAAAAGAGTGTGATATGAAATTTCAACACAATGTTGTAGGTCCTGATTTTAGCAAGGCGGATATCGTTAATTTCTTTTTTAGCGAAGCTGAAGTCTCACTTGTTATTCCGCAGGATCCAGACTCGACAGGCCTCGGATACCTGGCTTCACAAGATCAAACGGTTCTCCCTGACGAGCCTGATAATCACTGGGTCACACATCCTTTCGGCTTTCGTATCTTCGACTTGGTTAGTAAATCCTGGTCGTATATAGATCAGGATATAGAAGACGATGTGGCGATTACGCACTTCCAGCTTAATTTAATCGAAGTGCCGGAAACCATGCGCGAAGAAATAAACCCTCTCAGCAAGCGGGGGTTTGTCGAGTGGTTATTCAAATTCTTTCGCATGATTGCTGTTGAGGGAGACACTTCATTGCTTGGCACAGATGTTGAGCTGGAAAATATGAAGGCCAATATGATGCCTCTGTCCATGGAGGAAATAGAGCTGCACCCTGCTGGCATTTTGAATTGGCCAATGCTAACGATCAAATCGCCCTATGATGACGATGATGAAGCAAATGCAGCTCGGGACCCGGGTTATTTTATTTATATTCCTTTAACTGAAAGTTTGTTTCTCTACATTGATCATTCAGTTTCAATTTTGTCCAGCGAGAGCAGCCCTATTACTTTGCCGAAATCTGAAATACTCAAATTAAAACGTGATATTTTAATGGAAATACTCGCTAATATAAGGGTGACATATTCGCCTAAAATTCTAGCGTTGATCGAAGAGTGTAATTCTTAAATAGCAAAGTCAGAGAATTTTAAACTTTCCCGCACACCAATAAAAAGGCCGCTATCAAAAAATGATAGCGGCCTTTTCATACATCAACTAAACCAAACTAACGTTTCGCATATGCCGGTGCTTTCCCACGATGCTCTGAGTGAGCACGCTTGGGTGTGTCTGTGCCTTGTTTCTTGGGAGCAGAAGAACCTGGATTCGTTGCCCGTTTTTGTTGAGAGTTGGCTGATCCTGGTTTGCGTGGCGCATGAGAGCTTTTCGCTCCGTTTCCACCGTTACGATTGCTATTACCTCTGCCGCCGCCACCGTTTCCACCACCGCTATTGCCACGACCAATTGTCATGTTGCGGCCCAGCTTGATAGGCTCCGCTTTGATGCTTGGGTCGGGTTCGAAGCCCGACAGGACCACTTGCTCAATATCCCGTTTGATCAGCTTTTCAATATCGCGCAGGAATTTTTGTTCGTCCACACACACCAGTGAAATGGCTTCGCCTTCACATTCAGCGCGGCCGGTGCGGCCGATGCGGTGCACGTAGTCTTCCGGTACATTGGGTAATTCATAATTAACAACATGCGGTAACTGGTCGATGTCGATACCACGTGCGGCGATGTCAGTAGCTACTAAAACGCGAACAGCGTTGCGTTTAAAATCTTCGAGGGCTTTGGTACGCGCGCCCTGGCTTTTATTGCCGTGGATTGCGGCGGCGCTGATGCCGTCTTCAATTAATTGTTCGGTCAGGCGGTTGGCGCCGTGTTTGGTGCGGGTAAATACCAATACCTGTTGCCACTGACCGGAGCCGATCAGGAACGACAACAGCTCGCGTTTGCGGTGGCGATCCACCGGATGTACGCGCTGGGTAACACGTTCAGAAGCGGTATTGCGACGCGCCACTTCGATCAGGGTTGGGTGGTTCAACAGTTTGTCGGCCAGTGCTTTGATCTCGTCAGAGAAGGTGGCAGAAAACAGCAGGTTCTGGCGTTTTTGCGGCAGGAGCGCGAGCACTTTTTTGATGTCGTGAATAAAACCCATGTCCAGCATGCGGTCCGCTTCATCGAGCACCAGTACTTCCAGCTCATTTAATTTCACCGCGTTTTGCTGAACCAGGTCCAGTAAACGTCCGGGTGTGGCGACCAGAATATCCACGCCGCCGCGCAATTTCATCATCTGTGGATTGATAGAGACACCACCAAATACAACCGTGGAGCGTAAGGGCACGTATTTGCCGTAGGTGCGCACACTTTCAAATACCTGCGCTGCCAGTTCACGGGTGGGCGTCAGGATCAGCGCGCGTACCGGGCGGCGGCCGTTTACAGGTTTGGTGGTTTGGCTGAGTTTTTCCAGCAGCGGCAAGGTGAAACCGGCGGTTTTGCCGGTGCCAGTTTGCGCCGCTGCGAGAATGTCCCCACCGTTTAATACGGCGGGAATGGCTTGTAATTGAATAGGTGTCGGGGTGCTGTAGCCTTCATCAGCAATAGCACGCAGCAGTTCGGCCCGTAAGCCGAGGGAATCGAAAGACATAAGGTTTATTCCTGTCGCTCTGCCCACCAAACAACATTTGGCACGGTCCGGGAGAGCTGGAAGTGTCGCGGCAGATGATCTGAAAGATGGCAAACTGCAGCGAAAAGGGAGGCGACGCCGACCGAAGTGCGTCGAGCCGCGCATACTACGCACAATCTGACACAAACGCCAGCACTATATTGCGGGCGAGGCGGTGACGCTCCCTGTCACCTATCCCTTATTCCACCGCGGGTTCCGGGTCCGCTGGCTTGCGCGATTTGGCCAGGTGCAAGATAAAGAGGCAGATCGTACTCAGGATCAAAAAGCCACTGGTCACCGGCACCAGGGTGCCGTTGTACATCTGGCCGATGGCGGTGCCGATGATCATGGACATGATCGAAGAACTTGCGCCGATAATGGCTGATGCGATGCCGGCAACATGGCCCATAGGTTCCATTGCCATGGCATTGATGTTGCCGAATACCAGCCCGAAACAGAAAAACACCACTGCCGCGTAAATTAAAAACATCCACAAATTAACGGGTATCAGCATTTGTACCGCCAGGAAGATCGCAGAGCTGACAATCAATCCGCGTACGGCGCGACTGCACAAGTAATCCATTCCCCATTTTTCTACAAAGCGCGCATTCACCAGCGAAGCCACGCCGAACAAGAGTGCAAGCACACCGAAGTACACCGTGAATAATTTGCCGGTGTTAAACAGCTCCTGGAAAATTTGTTGGGAAGAGTTGAGGTAACCAATAAAACTGCCGAAGAACAGGCCCATGCACAAGGTGTAACACATGGTGTGGTAGTTGCTGATTACCTCTTTAAACCCGTCTAAAAAGCCGGTGGTGGAGAAGGCAATGCGGTGTTCTTTGGGTAAGGTTTCTTCGAGACGGAAAAAAATCCATAAACCGATAATCGTCGCATACACAATATACAGGACGAAAATGTAACGCCATGAGCTAACCAGCAACACGGCTTGCCCAAGGCTGGGCGCAAGTGCGGGGACCATAATAAAAATCAGCATCACCAGCGACATGATGCGAGCCATTTCATTGCCGGTATATTTATCGCGCACGATGGAAATTGCCGAAACGTAGGGTCCGGCAACGCCGAGGCCCTGGATAAATCGCCCGAGCAACAGGGTGTTGATATCCTGCGCAAAAAAACAAACCAGGCTGCCAATCAGGAACAGGCTTATACCGGCATATAGGATTTTTTTGCGCCCCGTTGCGTCCGACAGTGGGCCACACACCAATTGACCCAACGCCATACCCAAAAATAAAGCGCTGATGATGTATTGCGCCTGGTTAGGGTGAGCGAGAGAAATATCCCGGCTGATGAATCCAAGGGCGGGTAATAAAGCGTCTATAGAGATAGCCACAATCGACATCAACAAGGCGATCAACAATGTAAATTCCCGCGCGGAAATACGGGACGGGGTAGGGTGAGTGGAGTAATCAGACATATAAAATTTCCGTTATTAAAGAATCTACCTGCCAGGCCGCAGCCTGGCCGACATCATACCCAAACTGACCGTCAGTGGCTGTCAGTAAGTGTTAACCCTTAGTCGATTGATAAGCACTGAAATCGACGTTCCGATGAAAAAATGTTGGGTCATTGAGTTTACTTAAGCGAGGTACCTCCCAAATATGGGATAAAACTAATGTTGGTTCTCCCATAAACGGGATTCCATCAAACCTTAAAAAGCATTTTCCAGAGATATCAAGATGTTACGAATTGGCATTAACGCTGCTGTGGGGAAAACCTGCCAGTCTCTTATATTCACTGATTCACCGCTTACCATACACATTCAAGGTTGAATAACATGCAATTACACGACACCAACAAGATGGACCAACAAAGCCAACAGGTGAACACCTATCTGCCGGCGCTAACCGGTATTCGATTCTTCGCTATCCTGCATATTTTTTGCTTCCACCTGTGGACGCTCTACGACATGGATAAAGAGCCCGGTGTTGAGAATCTTCTGCGGGGTATGGGGAATCTCCCGAAGGGATTCTTGACGTATCTGTCAAACGGTTGGATGTCCACCAGTTTCTTCTTTCTATTATCCGGTTTTATTCTGGCTTATTTGTATTGGGGTAAAGATGGTCAGTTAACCGTTCCGCGAAAAACCTTTTGGTTGATGCGTGCTACACGAATTTATCCGATCCATGTGGTGTTGATTTTATTGTCATTGGGTGCGGCGGGTTATCACCTTGCTAACGGCGTTAGTCCTCTCATGCTAGTAGCCAGTGCGGTGGCAACACTGACCTTGGTGCAAGCGTGGTATCCGGAGTTTGTACCCATGTGGTCATGGCCGACATGGACAATTTCGGCATTGGTTTTTCTCTATGCCGTCATGCCGTTTCTTTTACCGCCGCTGGCGAGGTTGTCACACCGCAAAGCTGTCTTGTGGTTGTGTGTGCTTCCGGCTATTTCCCTGTTGCCTACGGTTATTTATGCGTTCTACTTTCCGACTGGCGCTGAGCCACAACAATTCTGGCAAATCTTTATTGGCTCCACACCGCTCTTTTGGCTGGCGCACTTTGTTGCTGGCATATTGCTCACCAAAGTATTTTCACTGTCTCGCTTTAATCCCGTGAATACTAACGGAAGCTCTCCCTGGTTTGCTTGGGGCGATGTGGCTTTGGTTGCTGTAATTGCTATCGCTTGTATACCCGATATTCAGGAGCCGTTTAAATTTTTCCTGCGTCACGGTCTGATGATGCCGCTGTATATGGTCGTTATTGTTGACCTCGCCCGAGGCAAGGGGCTGGCGGCACGGCTATTTTCCGGTCGTATTATGAGCTTCTTGGGGGAGACAGGCTTTTCCATCTTTATCTGGCAAAACCTGGTGATGATGGTGTGTTGGGGCATCGTGATGATGAATCCGGATGCGGGAGATAATCAATTTTGGGGTGCGCTTATCAGCATTATTGTGCTTGGTATCTTCAGCACCTACGTGTTGGAGAAGCCTGTCGCTACATGGTTGCGTCGGAAAATAATAAAAACTAACGAATGAACGTGTATGAAGCAGCCACAATTATCCGTCGCAGACTTTGCAACATCCGGGTCTTAAAGGAACCACGGTTTCAACTGACACTGTGCGATGAAGGATGCGGCATCAGCAACCTCGATAATGTGTTTGTCCCGTTTTACAGCACCAAAAGCACTGCACTGGTATCAGGCTTGTGTTATGCAGACAAATTATCGAAGCGCATGACGGCCGCATGCCCATCACGAATCAAACCAACGCGCCGGGCTGTTGCGTGCGCGTTGAATTGCCCCTGCGTCGTGAGTGATTACATCACCCCACGCACATGCTGTTTGACTTTGTTGAAATAAAATTGTTTAAGCGCTTCATGCAGCTCGGATGAAAGCGGTGGCAGCGCGCTGACCGTCACATTTTCTTTCACCTGTTCCGGCTTGCTCGCACCGGTAATCACCGTGCTCACGGCGGGGTGATCGAGAATCCAGCGCATCGCCAGTTGCACCAGCGTCATATCCTGCGGTGCCATTGTTTTTAACTCATCCGCTAAATCAACCGCTGTGGTAAATGGAATACCGGAAAAGGTTTCGCCCACACTGAACGCCGCGCCGTCTTTGTTGTAGTTGCGATGATCGGTTTCGGCGAAGGTCTGGCTTTTGGTCATCTTGCCGGACAATACGCCACTGGCCAGCGGCAAACGCACGATGATACCCACATTATTTTCTTGCGCTATGGGAAAAAGTTCGGTTGCCTGATCCTGGCGAAATAAATTGAAGATAGTTTGAATCGACGTGAGCTTCGGATGCTTAACGGCAAACAAGGCTTCGTCCATCGTTTCAACACTGACACCGAAATGCTTGATCAACCCTTCCTGCTGAAAATCCTCCATCCACGCCAGTAAATCACCGGCTTTCAATACATCGGTAGGCACACAATGCAACTGCGCCAGATCCAGCGCTTCAACGCCGAGCCGCTTAACCGAACCCGCGAGATTCGCTTTTACTTTGGCTTTGGTGTAGCCATTGGGGAATAACTGGCCATCGCGGCCGACTTTGGTGGCGATAATACGCGCGGCGGGATTTTCACGGGTGTAGTTGCCGATGCGTTGCTCACTTAAACCGGCGCCGTAGACATCGGCGGTGTCCCAGAAGTTGATCTGGTTTTCATCGGCGGCGCGCAGAATCTGGTTTGCGCGATTGTCATCCACCGGCCCAAAATCGCCGCCGAGTTGCCAGCAGCCGATGCCGATTTCGGATACGTCGTAGCCACTTTTGCCGAGTTTTCTGTAGTTCATTGTTTGTCTCCTCTTGTTAGCGCTCGGGGGCGGAGTCTACAGGGTTGGGTGGTTAATGAGTGTTAAGTTGGTTTTTTGGTTTTGGGGGCGGAATCAGGTAATGGTATGCGAGACACGCCGTGAACCCGTCCGTGGGGGCTCATCACCGACATCCATGTCGGTGATGGTCTCGCATACCATCACCTGATTCCTTACGTCACCATCGTGCTGCTTTCTAACTTTTTAAGAGGAAAAAACGCACCTTTAGGATGTTCCTTCATGGCTTCAAATATCGGCGGGTATGTTGTGCAATCAAATTCTACCGCGGCGCTTAAGTTTGTACTCTTTCAGTCTTTCCAACATCTAAGGCGATTTTCTTGAAAACCGATTTAGAAAATCCCCTTGTTTTCGCTTTTGTAAAGGAACACAAATACTGAATATGGCACAGCGGGGATTGGGGTGTAGGGTTTGAGACCATCACCGACAAGGATGTCGGTGATGAGCCCCCACGGATGGGTTCACGGCGTGTCTCAAACCCTACACCCCAATTCCCGCCCTCCCTATAACTCATCTATTAACCTCGCCAAAGTTTTGACTAAAAATCCCTCGCCGAATTATAACTCCTTGTAAAAAAAGAACTTTTTATCTTGGCACCACCTTTGCAATCCCCCTCTATAACCCAACCCACCCGCGCATTTTTTGACGCGGCATCCAAAACAGAGGAGTGGCCCATGGTCCCGGGCGTGCAATCTGCAACCAAGGTCGTATCCCTGCTGCCAGACAACAAAGGCGAACAAGGGCAAGACCTCAAAAAAGCCTTCGAGCTATTCAACCAGATGTCCCAGGAACTGGTTGACTCCTACCAATTGCTCGAAAACCGCGTTGCCGAACTCAACCAGGAACTCAACAGCGTCGCCGACCAGCGCCTGCAAGAACTCGCCGAAAAAGAACAAATCGCCAACCGCCTCGAAAACCTGCTCAATTTCCTCCCTGGTGGCGTCGTTGTGCTCGACTCCACCGGCAGGGTATCCGAATGCAATCCTGCCGCCATCGACCTGTTGGGTGAACCCCTGCAAGGCGAACTGTGGCGTGAAGTCATCGCCCGTAGCTTTGCGCCGCGCCAGGACGATGGACACGAAGTCTCTACGCGCGACGGCCGCCGCATCAGCATCTCCACGCGTAACCTGGGTGTTGATGGCCAGATTATTCTGCTGACCGACCAAACTGAAACCCGTCGCTTGCAAGGTGAATTAAGTCGCCACGAACGTTTATCCGCACTGGGCAAGATGATGTCGGCACTCGCGCATCAGATTCGCACGCCCTTGTCGGCGGCCATGTTGTACGCCGGGCATTTGTGTAACGGCAAACTGGATGAAGAGCGGCGTCAGCAATTTTCAGAAAAGATTTTTAATCGCCTCAACAATATTGAACGTCAGGTGCAGGACATGCTGTTGTTCGTGAAAGGCGAATTGCCGCTGAACGATGTTATCAGTGTGTCGGAATTACATCTGGCGCTGGCGGAAGCGATGGAGGTGCCTTTGATGACTTCTGAATCGCACTGCGAGTGGATCAATAACTGCCGCGAGCAATATATTCAATGTAACCGCGAAGCGCTGATCGGTGCTTTGCTAAATCTGGTGAATAACGCGATTCAGGCTGTGGACCAAAAAGCGCAGTTGCGTATTGAGTTCAGTTTATACAACGCGCAAACCGATGCGCCGCCGCAATTATTGATTCGCGTACTGGATACCGGGCCGGGCATTCCGCAACATTTGTTGAGTTCTGTCGGTGATTTATTTGTGACCACCAAAGCCCAGGGCACGGGTTTGGGATTGGCGGTAGTGAATGCGGTGGCGCGTGCGCATCGTGGAAAATTTTATCTGCAATCCAAAGTCGGGCAGGGTACTTGCGCGTCTTTGGTTATGCCCTTGGCTGAATTACATTAATCGGAGATCTCCCCATGGCACTGGCCGCACAACAACAGACTTTTGCTGACGCCATCAAAGTCCTGGTGGTTGAAGACGATAACAACCTGCGCGAGGCGTTATGCGATACCTTGCAACTGGCGGATTACGATGTGTTACTCGCCAGCAGCGGCGAAGAAGCGCTGCAACAATTGGCGCGTGTGGACGACGTGCGCATGATCGTCTCCGACGTCAACATGGGTGGCATGAGTGGCCATGAATTATTGCGCGAAGTAAAACAGCACCATCCGCAAATTCCGATGATGTTGATCACCGCTTATGCCAGCATCAGTGAATCCGTTGAAGCGATGAAACAAGGCGCGGTGGATTACCTGGTCAAGCCATTCGCACCGCAAATCCTGGTAGAAACCGTAGCGCGCCACGTGGGTGTTGCGCAGTTTGCCGGTGATGAGCCGGTGGCCCAGGCCGCGTCCAGTAAACAATTATTGCTGCTCGCGCAACGCGTCGCACAATCGGATTCCACCGTATTAATCGTGGGCGAATCCGGCACCGGTAAAGAAGTTCTGGCCCGTTATATCCACAATCATTCACCGCGTAGCAAACAACCCTTTATTGCCATTAACTGTGCAGCCATTCCGGAAAATATGCTCGAAGCCATGTTGTTCGGCCACGAGAAAGGCGCCTACACCGGTGCACACAGCAGTGCGCCGGGCAAGTTTGAACAAGCCAACGGCGGCACCTTGTTGCTTGATGAAATTTCCGAGATGGATATCGGCTTGCAGGCAAAATTATTACGCGTGTTGCAGGAGCGTGAAGTTGAACGCTTGGGCGGGCGTAAAACCATCAAACTGGATGTGCGCGTTATTGCCACCTCCAACCGCGATATGCGCAGCGAAGTCGCCGCTGGAAAATTCCGCGAGGACTTGTATTACCGCTTGAGTGTTCTGCCGTTGCAGTGGGCACCGCTGCGGAATCGGGTGGAAGATATTATTCCGCTGGCAGAAAAAATCCTGCACAAACACGCGCAAAAACAAAATCGTGGGCGCGTCAGTTTAGCGGCATCGGCACAGCAGGCGTTATTGGGTTACAGCTGGCCGGGTAATGTGCGCGAGTTGGATAACGTCATGCAGCGCGCACTGATTTTACAAATCGGCACCGCAATTCAGGCCGAGGACCTGGGATTGGAAAGTACCGGTTTGTATAACACGACCATGAACAGCCCGGTCGCTGACACCTTCAACAGGCCTGCACAGGCCCATTCTCCGGATACCTATAGCCAGGACACCCCACCGTTACATCCCTTTGCCCGCCAAGCGGAACCTGTGGGACAGCCGATCGTGTCTGGCGGTGTGTCAGCCATGAATCATCTTCACGTGAATAATGTTGATCCACAGCATTTGATGTTGATTGATCCCAACCCGCACAAAAGCCCGGCGTTGGGTAATGACCTGAAACGTCACGAGTTTGAAATCATCATGAACGCGTTACGCATGGAACGCGGTAGCCGAAAAAACACGGCCGAGCGTCTCGGCATCAGCGCGCGTACCCTGCGCTACAAAATTGCGCGGCTGCGGGAAGAAGGCTTTGAAATAACGGAATAGAGGGAAAGGGGGAAGAGGAAAGAAAGGCAGTGGGCGGTAATGAGTTTAATATTGATAATCATTATTGTTGCTGGTAACCTTCTGTCGCGTTAATTTTCCTCCGTTATCCTGCCTGGTTAAGGATTTTCCCCATGTCTTATTCCAAATCTTCTGGTGTATGCCTGTTGCTCTGCGGCACGGCTTTGGCTGTGCCGAGCCTGGCTGATCTCCCGACCGAAGTGATGATTGTTACCTCCAGCCGCGTTGAAAAGCCCTTGAGTACCATCCCGAATACCGTGACGGTTATCGGTCAGGTGGAGCTGGAGCAACAGCTGTCGGTACAACACGATTTGTCGACGGTGCTGGGCAATTTGATTCCCGGCTTTTCGCCGAGTCGCCAGAAGATGACCAGCGCCGGGGAGACCCTGCGCGGACGCAAGCCGCTGTACATGATCGACGGCGTACCACAATCCAATCCCTTACGCGACGGTGGCCGCGATGGCCACACCATCGACCCGGCGGTGCTGGAGCGGGTTGAAGTCTTGCACGGCGCCAATGCGATTCACGGGCTCGGCGCCTCCGGCGGCATCATCAACCTGATTACCAAAAAGCCGGGCAGCGGGCTGGATCAGAGCATCCGGCTGAGCACCGGTTTCCAGCCAGAAGATCTGGGAGACAGTGCCGATTACGGCGTGACTTACAGTGTCTCCAACAGCTTTGGGCAATCCGACATATTGGCCAGCCTGAGCTACCGCAGCAACGGCCTGGCCTATGACGCCAACGGCGACATTATCGGCGCCGACAACACCCAGGGCGATACCATGGATTCTGAATCCCTGAACGGCTTTATCAAAGCCGGTTACAACTGGGATGACCAACGTATCGAGCTGATGGTGAATACCTTCGATATCGAAAGTAATAATGAGTGGATTTCCGTCCCGGGTGATGTGTCTGAAGGCATCCCCAGCAGCGCTGTCAAAGGCGATATTGAAGGCGAGGGCGCGCGCAATAATGTGACGGCTATCAGCCTTAATTACACCAATGATGATTTCCTCGGCCACAGCTTGCGCATTCAAGGTTTTCGTCAGGATTTTGAAGCAACCTACGGGGCTGAAGCTATTCCGCTCGCGACTTTTCAAGACCCGGCTTACGGCCCTGACCTGATTGACCAATCGCAAAATAATTCAGAAAAGCTGGGCATGAAAATTACCCTCGCCACAGACGATATTGCAGGGTTACCGGTGAGCCTGGTTTACGGTATGGACTTGCTGGAAGATAAAACCTGGCAAGCCCTGATCCAGACCAATCGCGCCTGGGTGCCGGAGACAAGCTACCTCAACTACGCCCCTTACGCGCAGGCAGAATTCACCGGTATTGATAAACTGGTGGTCACCACCGGCGTGCGCTATGAAAAATCCAAACTGGAAGTGGACGACTTCACCACGCTTGCTTCTTACGGCAGTCAATTTGTTGAGGGCGGCAAACCGGAATTTTCCGAAACCTTGTTCAACCTCGGCAGCACCTATCAATTAACCAATGAATGGCGCGTATTCGGTAACTACGCCGAAGCCTTTTCCATGCCGGATGTGGGCCGTGTATTGCGCGGCATCAATCAACCCAACCAGAGCGTCGACAGCTTTCTGGATTTAACGCCGATCCTCACCGAGAGCAATGAGTTCGGGATTGAATATTCCAGTGTCGATGTGAAAGCGCAATTGAGTTATTACACCTCGGAATCCGATTTCGGTGAACGTTTGCAACGCGGCGCAGATGGTGTTTACACCGTGAATCGCGAGAAAACTGAGATTGAGGGCTGGGAACTGAGCACCCAGTGGGCCGTTACTGATCTCGATTTGTTGGGGCTGCGCTACGCCCAGGCCGAAGGCCGTTATGATTCGGATGACGACGGTCGCGTGGATTCCGATCTGGACGGTACCAACATTGCGCCGGATCGTTTGAACATCAGCTGGGATCGCGCCTGGTCCGACGCCTTCAACTCACGCCTGCAAGTCAATTATTTGTTTGATCGCTCCGTAAAAAACAGCAGCGGTACAACCATCAATGAGTTCGAAGGTTACACCACGGTTGACCTGAGTACCGACCTTGCCGCATGGGGCGGCACGATCAGCTTTGCGGTGCAGAATCTTACCAACGAAGATTATTTCACCTACTACTCCCAAAGCAGCCCCAACGACATCCGTAACTTCAAAGGGCTGGGGCGCAGTTTTAATCTCGGTTACCAAAAAAGTTTTTAACAACCTATCCGGTTCCGAATAATGCCCAGCAGCCGTTCCCGCCGTTCCCAAGGTGCCAGCACGCTCGAGCGCTGGCACCTGTGGTGCGGATTAGTCGTAATGGTATTTCTGCTACTGGCCGCCGCGAGTGGCATCATCCTGGTGTATAAAAAACCGCTGATTCACCTCGTGATGGTGCCACAGGCTGAACTACCCGCAGACTACGACATAACGCAAATGGCGGTACAACTGGATGTCATTGCCACACGCATCGCACCAGCACAACGGGATTTAATCAAGGCGCCCAATCCGGAAGAACCCTACTGGACGCTAACCGGCATCGACAAACAGCAAATCCAATTGCTCGCGATAGACACCCTCGAACCCTATCAACACAATCTCTGGTTACTGGATATTTTTGCGTTCATGCGCATCCTGCACACAGAATTATTTACCGGCGTTATCGGCGAGGGAATCTTGTTGGTCAGCGGGGTCGCGGGTTTATTTTTATGTATCAGCGGAATTATCTTGTGGTGGCGCACCAAACGCAGCTTTCGCTGGCGCTGGGTATTTCCCAGACACATCAGCGCGCGGTATTTGATGCACTACCACCGCCACAGCGGAGCCTTGGCATCGATCATACTCGTGGTGATATTGCTCACAGGCTCGATCATGTTATGGCAAAAACTGGTCAGTCCGTTACTGTCCCCGGCGCCGTCCACCCTACTACCGAATCACCTGGAGCAGGTCATACCTTCAAGCTCAGCAGACGCAGCTCCGTCACAATTTTTACTGGCCGCCCATGAATTTATTCCCGACGGCTGGCCCACCTACATACGCCTGCCCGCCGTCAAGGCCCCGGATGCCAGCATCCGCTTTCGCCTGCCGAACGAATGGCACCCCAACGGCCGCACCTCAGTAAAAATTAATTCCGCTACTGGCGACATCACCCTCAGCGCCCGCTCCGACGAAGTCAGCCCCGCGCGGCGGTTAGTCAATCAACTCTACCCGCTGCACTCGGCCTATGGCATGAACGCTGTTTATGTATTTTTGGTGTTTTTAGGTGGGATAACGCTGATCTGGCTCAGCCTGACTGGCGGCATCAGCTACTTCAAAAAGAGATCAACACGCTGATTTATTTTTAATCTTTTTTCCATCTAAGAAGGGTAGACCTTGGCACGATACAAGTTTGCCGTTTAATGTGCTTCGTAGTTCGTTTGTCATTAGGCCCTTTGTTTCGAAAACGCATGAATACATCCCTGTAGCTCCCTCAAGTCGTCCCTGACTTGAGGGTTTCGAAACAAAGGGCCTAACGCCAAACTCGCATAGTGCCAGCATCATTTTTCCAGCGTCTGTCCTTTTTCTACTTCTTAACTTCAAACTCAAACTCACAAGTCTCCCGCCGCAACCGCAACTCCTCCATCCGTAACTCCAACTTGCGGCGATACTCCATATTCTGGCGAATTTTCTGCGCCTTTTTATTCGCCGCCGCCGCGCTATGGATAAATTCAGTCAGGGCGTTTTCAATCAAAAAGCTATCGTTGGCAATCAGGTTTTGTTCCATGGTGGAGTCCTATGAAAGCTGTGATGCCTGAATCCTAAAGCGCTTTAATGACAAACCTGTGAAAGAAAACAGTGCCGCAAAAAATCCCACAGCGGCAAGGCATTGCCGGGGCGGCAAAGATTGGCCTGCTTTGTGCAATAACCAACCCAGAAACCGGTAACGCCAATTTCTTGTCGCTACCCCGTGTTAACGACTCAAAGAGACTCTCGCCATGACTGATCGTGTCGATATCAACCGTCTACTGGTGGAAATGCGTGCGATGAAATCGCAGACCCAGGCGTTCCAGCGCCCGGCAGGTCTGGCCCCGCGCGATGTGGGTGAAGTGCACAATACCGGTCCCCTGACTGTCGATGGCGGCAATAAGATACCCAGCTTTGGCGAAGTGATGTCCCAGGCGGTCAACAAGGTCAACGACGTACAGAAAGCCTCCAGCGCCATGGCCACTGCCTATGAGCGCGGTGTGGAAGGGGTGGATATCACCGACGTCATGATCGCCTCGCAAAAAGCCTCGGTGTCTTTTCAGGCGATGGTGCAGGTACGCAACAAGTTGGTGGATGCCTACCGCGACATCATGAACATGCCTATCTAACAATAACCACACGATTATTTATTCTTATTTTCAAACCTGTTTTGTATCCAACACGACCTCAGGATTAACGCATTATGGCCTCTACAACCGATAACGCAGACGCGAATAACATGCCGGCGCGTAGCGAGAAGCCGCGCTTGGGCGGTGACTTTGCCGAAGGTTTCAGCAACCTGAGTTTGCTGCGCCAGGCGGGTTTGATGGTGGGGCTGGCGGCCAGCGTGGCCATCGGTTTTGCGGTGGTGCTGTGGAGCCAGGGGGAGGATTATCGCCCGCTGTACGGTAGCCTGAACAACCTGGATGCGGCGAACGTGGTTCAGGTGTTGGACCAAAACCTGATCAAATACAAACTGGATATCAACACCGGCGCTGTATTGGTCGCGGCCGATGATATTCATATGGCCCGCCTGAAGTTGGCGGAGCTGGGCATTCCCGGCAAAGACAATACCGGTTTTGAATTGCTGGATCAGGAACAGCCGCTGGGCACCAGCCAGTTTATGGAAAACACCCGCTATCATCGCGGCCTTGAGGGCGAACTTGCCCGCACTATCACCAGTATTACCAGCATCCGCAAGGCGCGGGTGCATCTTGCCATTCCCAAGCGCTCGGTGTTTGTACGCGACGTGCGCAAACCCACGGCGTCAGTATTTGTGGAAGTCTTTGCCGGTCGCACTGTCGAGTCGGCCCAGGTCAGGGCGATTACCAACCTGGTAGCGTCCAGTATTCCGGAGCTCAATAAAGAAGACGTCACCGTGGTAGACCAGCACGGTAACCTGCTGTCGACGGGGGATGAGAACGACGAACTCCTGTTAGCCGGCAAGCAGCATACCTACACCCAATCCGTTGAAGAAAGTCTGATCAAGCGTGTCAACAGCATCCTGCTGCCGGTCGTCGGCAACGGTAACTTCCGTGCGGAAGTCAGCGCGGATATCGACTTTACCGCCGTCGAGCAGGCCGCCGAGACGTTTAATCCGGATCTGCCTGCCGTGCGCAGTGAACAAACGATGAACGAAGAACGGGTAGGGGGCGACATCGCCGGCGGTATTCCCGGCGCCCTGACCAACCAGCCGCCGGGTACAACTACCCAGGTACCAGAGCAACTGGACCCGGTCACCGGTCAACCGATTCAGCCTGAGCCGCCGCGCAACAGTCGTGAACAGGCGACGCGCAATTACGAACTGGATCGCACCATCAGTTATACCCGCCATCAGATGGGCACGGTCAAACGCCTTACCGTAGCCGTGGTAGTGGACGATAAAATTGTTAAGGACGCCGAGGGCAATGAAACCCGCGTACCCTGGACCGAGAACGAACTCGAACGGCTGTCTATACTGGTACGTGACGCCGTCGGTTTTTCGGCGGTGCGTGGGGACAGCGTCAATGTCTTGAACTCACCTTTTATGGGGACGGATGACAGTCTCCTGTTTGACGCTGCGGCCGAAGAGGTCCCCTGGTGGGAAACCTGGATTCTGCCCAACATCAAATACCTGAGCGGCGTGTTGATTGTGCTGTTGTTGGTGTTTGGCTTGCTGTTGCCGGTGTTTCGCAGCCTGACCCGTTCAGGTCAGCAACTCACCGAGCAGGAAGAGGCGCGCCAATTGGCCGCGCTGGAAGCTGCCGGCCTGGGTTACGATGGCATGTCTGACGAAACCGTGACACTGACCGGCGGCAGCGCCTTGATGTTGCCCGGCCCGGAACAAGGTTATGAGCAGCAGCTCAATGCGATCAAAGGTTTGATTGCCGATGATCCGGGGCGTGTTGCCCAAGTGGTCAAGAAGTGGATTAACAAAGACGAGTAATGAGCGATGAGCACACCGCCGGCATCGGACAATAAACTACCCGAAAGAGCCAAACCCAAACTGCGTTCGGTGGATCAGGCTGCCATCCTGTTGATGTCACTGGGTGAAGCCGACGCCGCCGAAGTGCTCAAACACCTGGGGCCGAAAGAAGTGCAACGCATCGGCGCGGCCATGACGCAATTGTCCAACGTGCAACAGCAGGATGTGCAGGGCGTAATGTCGGAATTCCTCGAGGAGGTGCGCACACTCACCGGTCTGGGTGTGGGTGCCGACAGTTACATCCGCAATATGCTGGTAACCGCGCTGGGCGAAGACAAAGCCAATGGTTTGATCGACCGCATCCTCCTCGGCGGCAACACCACCGGGCTCGATACGCTCAAGTGGATGGACGCTCGCTCGGTGGCGGACATAATCCGCAACGAACACCCGCAGATTCAGGCCATCGTTATTGCTTACCTCGATGCCGATCAATCTGCCGAAATCCTCAGCTTTCTGCCAGAAAAAGTGCGTATCGATATCATGATGCGCGTGGCGTCCCTGGATACGGTGCAGCCCAGCGCCTTGCAGGAACTCAACGATATCCTCGAAAAACAATTCTCCGGCAACGCCAGCTCGCAAACCAAAGCCATGGGCGGTTACAAGGTGGCGGCGGAAATCATGAACAACCTGGACGGCTCCATCGAAGCTGACCTGATGGATTCCATCCGCGAAATCGACGAGGACATGGGCAACCAGATCCAGGATCTGATGTTTGTGTTCGACAATCTCAAAGATGTGGATGATCGCGGTATCCAGGCGCTGTTGCGCGAGGTGTCTTCCGATGTGCTGATCGTTGCCTTGAAAGGCGCCGACACCGACCTGCAGGAAAAAATCTTCAAGAACATGTCTAAGCGCGCCGCCGAATTGCTGCGCGACGATCTGGAAGCCAAGCCGCCGGTACGCCTCACTGAAGTGGAGTCGGCACAAAAAGAAATCCTCACTATTGCGCGGCGCATGGCTGACTCCGGCGAAATTGTCCTGGGTGGCAGTGGCGAGCAAATGATTTAACGCGGGCGGATTGACCGGAATGGAAAAAAAACTGCCTAACCGCATTGCTGCCGAAGATGTGGACGAATACCGCACCTGGCGCGTACCCCTGATCAATGATAACGGCTCGGTGTTGCCTTCAGCGGAAAAAGAAGCGCGGGAACGCAAGGCGCAGGAGATGAAGCGCCAAGGCGAATCCATTGAAGATGTGGACATGCCTGCGGCCAAGCCCAAACAGGGTATGACCGCGCAAGAAATGCAGGAAATTATCGAGGCGGCCGAAAAAGACGGCTTTGCCCAAGGGCACAAAGAAGGCTTTGATAAAGGCATGGCCGAAGGCTACGAAGCTGGCCAGCAAAAAGGGCTGATGGAGATGCGCCAGCAATTGGTGGCGGAGCAGCAGCGCTTTCAAAAGCTGGCCCAAGCGCTCCTGGACCCCGTCGCTGAACAGGACAATGATCTGGAAAAATTATTGCTCGACGTTATCTGTACACTGACCGAAAGCGTGGTGCAGCGCGAATTGATGACCGACTCCAGCCACATCGTTAGTCTCGTCAAGACAGCGGTGGATGCCTTGCCGGTGGGCAGCAAAAACCTGCGGGTTTGCCTCAACCCGGATGACCTTGCTGCGGTGGAAACCTACGCCGAGGAACAACAACTCCATTGGCAATTTATTGGTGATCAACAGCTCGCCCCCGGCGGTTGCCGTATCGAAACCAGCGAAAGCCGCGTGGACTTCTCGGTTGAAAAACGCCTGAAAACCCTGCTCACCCAATTTGTGAACAAACAGCTGACCGACGGTAATGGCGAGACCGAGGATGATTTCTCCCTCACCGATGATGTCGATGGCAACAGCCTGGCCAGCGGCGCTGATGATCTGAATCATGGCTGACGCCCGTTTATCCATTGTTGAACGCTTACGCGGCTATGCGCCGGGCAAGGCCTGCGTGATTGAGCCGGAGGCCGAAGGCCGCATTACCCGCTCGGTCGGTCTTACCCTGGAAGCCGTAGGCCTGAACGTCTCGGTGGGCCGCCAGTGCGAAGTGATCGCGGCAGATAACCGCCGGATCGAAGCGGAAGTGGTCGGCTTTGCGGGCGACAAGGTTTTTCTGATGCCTATCAAGCGGGTCGAAGGCCTGCAACCGGGCGCGCGGGTTATCCCCATCGCAACCCGGCAGGGCATGCGTATCGGCCCGCAACTCCTGGGCCGCGTCGTCAACGGGATCGGCCAGCCGCTGGACGGCAAGGGTCCGCTTATCGGCGACGAATACCTCGACTTTACCCCCCATGAAATCAATCCCCTCAAACGCCATCCCATCAGCGAACCGCTGGATGTTGGCATTCGCGCAATCAATGCACTGATTACTGTAGGGCGCGGCCAGCGTCTGGGTTTGTTTGCCGGTAGTGGCGTGGGCAAAAGCGTGTTGATGGGGATGATGACCAAATTCACGACGGCCGATGTGGTGGTGGTGGGGCTGGTGGGCGAGCGGGGGCGCGAAGTTAAGGAATTTATCGATCACATTCTGGGCGAAGAAGGTTTACGTCGCGCGGTGGTGGTGGCGTCCCCGGCGGACGATGCACCGCTGATGCGTTTGCGGGCCTCACAGTTATCCAGCCGTATCGCTGAGTATTACCGCGACCAGGGCAAGAATGTCTTGCTGCTGATGGATTCACTGACGCGCTTTGCCCAGGCGCAGCGTGAAATCGCCCTGGCAATTGGTGAACCGCCCGCGACCAAGGGTTATCCGCCGTCGGTCTTTGCGAAGATTCCGCAACTGGTAGAGCGCGCTGGTAACGCGGCGGAAGGTGAAGGCTCAATCACCGCGTTTTACACGGTGTTAACCGAGGGCGACGACTTGCAAGATCCCATCGCCGATGCCGCACGGGCGATTCTGGATGGTCACGTGGTCCTGTCGCGCAAGCTGGCGGAGGAGGGGACTTATCCGGCGATTGATGTGGAGTCCTCTATCAGTCGCGCCATGCAAAATATTGTGAGCGAAGAACATCTGAAGATGATGCAGCGCTTCAAGCAATTGTCGGCGCGCTATCAACAAAACCGCGACCTGATTGCCATCGGCGCCTACACGCCCGGCGCCGATCCGGAGACGGATCAGGCGATTGAACGTTTCCCCCATCTGCGGGCCTTTATTCAACAGGGGCTCAAACAACCGGTGCACATGGCGGAATGTGTTGCCAACCTCAAGGCCCTGTTAAAGCCCGGCGGTACCGGTAAACCGGCCAGTCCGCTGGCGGCCCAGCATCGCGTGCAGGGGTAATGCACCGTGCGACTTCATAGGTAGCTAAGCGTGGCGGAATCCCGTTCAAAACGTATGCAGGTGGTACTGATGTTGGCCGAACGCCATGAACAGGCGGCGGCGCAGCGTCTGGGCAGTTTTCGCGAACAGGTCAATTCCGAACAGGAACAATTACGGCAGTTGGAAGAATACGCTGCGCATTACCTGGACACCTACGGCTCACTCAAAACCGGCCTGCATGCGCAAGACTTAATCAGCTACAGCAGCTTTATCCAGCGTTTGGGTGATGCAAAAAAAGAACAGCAGGCCAAGGTTGCACGCATGATGCAAACCCTGGATCAACTGCAACAGGAGTGGCGGACTAAACATCGGCGACGGGAATCCATCCAGGATTTGATTGCGCGCCTGCGCTATGAGGAAAATGACATATTGGAAAAACGGCTGCAAAAAGAACTGGATGATTTATCCGCACAACAGTTTCAGCAGCAATCCTGATTTCATGTTGTTATAACGCCGTGTAATACGCTGTTATTCCCCTGTGCGGCTTTTTACGGTAAACCCTGCATAATTAAATGATTAATCCGCCGAACTTTTTTATTGCTTTGCGCACTATACAGTCGTCGTTTATAGGCTATCCTTAGGATCGTGTAGTGCGACGTCGGGATGTCGTCAATACCTATAAATCGTATATTTCCCCGTCGTGACAAGTTTAGCAGTACGCCAGCGCAGACGCGCTGATGCGCAGATAATGATTATTGAAATAATGATGTACTGATAAAGAGGTAGAAAATGGCGATCACTTCCACAGTGTCAGCGGATGGTAATCAAGTCACTATTTATATCCAGGGGCGCTTCGATTTCAGCTCGCATCAGGAATTTCGTGCGGCTTATGAAAAATTACCCAAAACTCCCACACATTTTCGTGTTGATTTACAAGGCACGTCTTATCTGGACAGCTCTGCTCTGGGCATGTTGTTGCTGTTGCGCGACTTTGCCGGGGGCGATAAAGCGAATATCGAAATCACCAACTGTTCGGCCGATGTGAAAAAAATCCTAACCATCTCCAACTTCGAGCAATTATTCACGATTCATTGATGAAATAATTTTCCGCCGTTACCGGTCCCTCGAATGGAAGCCTGTCTATGAGCGAAAGCCGCAGCTTAACGATTCTTGTGGCGGATGATACCGAAACAGACCGGTTGATTCTGGAGACGATTGTACGCAAGGAAGGCCATCGCGTGATCAGTGCAAAAGATGGCCTCGAAGCCGTGGCCGCCTACGCGCAGGAGCGGCCGGATATTGTGTTGCTCGATGCATTGATGCCCGGGCTGGATGGCTTCGGTGCAGCGCGTCAGATCAAGGAATTGGCTGGCGAATCCCTGGTGCCGATTATCTTCCTGACCTCGCTTACAGACACTGAATCCCTGGTGAAATGCCTGGACGCCGGCGGCGATGATTTTCTGTCCAAACCCTACAACCGCGTTATCCTCAAAGCCAAGATCAAATCCTTTAACCGCATGCGTGAAATGCACGCAACCATGCTGGCCCAGCGCGACCAGATTGCGCGCCACAACGATCAGTTTTTACAGGAACAGGCGGTCGCCAAGCAGGTATTCGACAACGTGGCCCACAGCGGCTGTCTCAATGCCAGCAACGTGCGCTATTACCTGTCTTCGCTGGCGATCTTTAACGGCGATGTGATGGTGGCAGCCATGCGTCCTTCCGGCAGCATGATGGTATTGCTTGGGGATTTTACCGGTCATGGTTTACCCGCTGCTATCGGCGCTATGCCCCTGGCCTCGACCTTTTATGGCATGGTCCATAAAGGTTTTTCCATGACCGATATCCTGCGCGAGATCAACGGCAAATTAAAATCGATTTTGCCGGTGGGTTTTTTTTGTTGTGCCACCATGATCGACATGAATTTTGAAAAGCGACGCATGAAGGTATGGAACGGCGGGCTTCCGGAATGTTTTATTTACCGCAAGGATGATCTGGGTATTGTGCCGGTGCGCTCGACCCATTTGCCGCTGGGTGTATTGCCCAATAAAAGTTTCAAGGACGACTGCGAGCATTACGAACTGGCAGTGGGCGACCGCTTTTTTATGTGGTCCGATGGTATCCACGAAGCGCGTAATGCAGACGGTGAAATGTTTGGTGAAGAGCGCTTGCAAGCGGTATTTGCCCGCAACCGCGCCCCGGAAAAAGCCTTTGATGAAATCCTGTCAAGCGTGCAGGAGTTTATTGGAAGCGGTGAAAAAAATGATGATCTTTCGTTGTTGGAAATCATCATGGAAGAGCCGCATAAAATGGACAGTGCTGCGCGCGAAACCATCTTCCGCCGTTACTCCAGCCTCGCTGAGTGGGACATGTCGTTCGAGATCAAGCCCACCAGTTTTCACTCTTTCGATCCTTTGCCCCTATTGTTGAATGTGTTGATGGAAGTTCCCGGTTTGCGCAACTACAGCGGCACCTTGTACACCATTATGGCCGAGTTATATTCCAATGCGCTGGAACACGGTGTACTGCAGCTGGATTCAGCCATGAAAGATACGCCGGAAGGTTTCGCACGTTACTATCAACTGCGTGAAGAGCGGCTGCACAGTGTGACCTCGGGTTACATTCGTATATTCCTGCAGCATTCAACATCGCCGGAGGGCGGTCGTCTGACCCTGCGCGTGGAAGACAGTGGCGAGGGTTTTGATATGAGCAACTGTTTGCCCGAGGGTTTGTCCAATACCCAATACAGTGGCCGGGGGCTCGCGCTGGTAGAAAAAATGTGTGACTCTGTGCGTTACTTGGGGAAAGGCAACCAGGTTGAGGCCGTATTTTCCTGGGTGAATGACGATTAAGTTGAAGCGCAGCCTTTCGGCGTTTAGATTTGACCGTGCTTTGCTGACCCGTATGTGTTTCAAATAGGAGCTTCCATGAGCACAACCCCGCATCTCGACCGCGAGATACTGACGACGCTGAAAGATGTCATGGACGGTGACTTTATGTTGCTGGTGGAAACCTTCATCAACGATTCCAGTGAACGGATTCGCAACCTCCACCAACTGGTTCCCGAGGGCGATCCCGAAACCGTTCGCCGGGCGGCCCACAGTTTTAAAGGCAGCAGCAGTAACATTGGTGCATCCCGCCTGGCAGAGCTATGTAGCCAGTTGGAGACCCAGGCACTGGCTGGCAATCTTGAGGTTGCCCCGCAACAATTAACCGACATAGAAGTAGAATTTACCCGCGTTACCACCTTGCTCCAGGAGTTCAATTCGGTCGGCTAACGTCGGCCGATAGCTTGCCCCCTTCCGATCTTTCTGCGTTTGGCACCCCTCTTGCAATACTTCTCCCGACCAACGTGATTTACCGACAAAGCGGCAAGCTATTGCCGGTTGGTAAGGTGCGTGTATTTGCAATTATTTAAGGCGCGTGTATTCAGGGCCGGCAAGTTAATCCGGTAAGTCAGCCCGTTAGTAGGAGCGGTGTATCCATGAATTCTTTTTCCAGTGGCAATGCGTCGGTGTTAGGCAGCGTATTGATGACCAGCAGTAAAGCCAATGCCGGTCAGAAACCGAACGAAGCGCGTGATAGCGGAGCGGAGTTTCACGCCGCCATGCAGGATGTCGCGCGGACCAAACCTGCCGCCCGACCCGAGCCAGCCGCGCGACAGCGCCAGGCGGATCGAGCCGAACCACCTCCAGTGCCGGCCAGCCATGCAGAGACGGCCCCGACTCGCGGTGAAGAACACGAGCCGGTAGATAAAACCGCGACGCCGGATACAGAGCAACCGGCTGATGAAGCGACCCAGCCCACGGCGGAATTGGCCAGTGATGCAGCGGTAGACAGCGCGCCTGAGGAAGCCAGCGAAGAGGTAAGTGCGCTATTGGTTGAAGCGGGCCTGATGGGGCTCAATGAAACCACAAAAACAGTGACAGACAGTTCCACACTGTTGGCGCCGGTGGTAGTTCCGGAGAACGCTGAGCTGGACCCCGACTTATTGATAGCACCCCTGGCGCCGGAAATGTCCGGTGCTACTGCGGAGGAAGCTGCCCTCGGCGGCATAACCTTGCCGCCCCAGACCGGCACGCCTGCCGCCACACCTGACGCGAGCGCGCGCTTGCGTAACCTGGTGGGTGAGGGTAGCAAAACGGCCAACCTTTCTCTGTCTGCCGAGGAATCTATCGATGGATTAAAAACCGCTGTGGCTGAGACCTCAGACGGTGAAAGCGGCTTGCTGGAGCTGGATGGTGAGCCCTCGCTGGAGGATTTCAAACTGCCCTTCAGTCGCCTGTTGGCGGCGCAGGGTGTGGCGGGCAAAGAAGCCCAGACGGTAAAACAAAGCCTGGCCAAGCTGTTAAACCCGTCAGCGGCGCCGGCGATTGATGCGGCCACCCGTCCCGTGGAAGCTCAGGCGCAAGCCCCGAGCCAGCGGGGTTTCATCGTCCAGACCGGTGTACCCATGGCACTGGGGCAACCGCGTTGGGGGCAGGCGGTCGGTGAGCGAGTCCTGTGGTTGGCTGCGCAGAATGTCAGCTCGGCGGAGTTGCGCCTTGATCCGCCGGAACTCGGGCCGATGCAGGTGCGGGTCAGCATTCACCAGGACCAGGCCAGCGTCAGTTTTTCCAGCCCTCATCCACTGGTGCGTGAAGCGCTGGATCAAAGTGCGACGCGTTTGCGTGAGATGTTCAATGAACAGGGCTTAAACCTGACCCAGATGGACGTTTCGGATCAGTCCTTCGCGCGTCAGAACGCGCGGGATGAAACCGCATCCGGCGGTTCTGGTCATGGCACAGACGCTGAGATGGAAGAAGAGGAAAATCTGGTTGGAATAACCACGGATGCCGCCCGCGTGCGCCTGGTTGATCACTACGCCTGATAACACGTTCATCACCTCGGCCCTGCGTTTAGCGGGGCTGCTTTCCCTCCTGCAATATCACCCGCTTCGTCCTCGCAATCTTTGGCCCAGCTGCTAAGCTTCATAAGCAAAACTCTGGCATGGGTATTGCTCAACCTCCTTTAGCAGTAAAAGTGACGGGCTTTTGACATGGCAAAAGATACAAAAATCGCGCAGCAACCGGCGGCCGCTGATGCGGCAGATCCCCAGGTTGTCGCAAAACAAAAACGCAAAAAACTTATCCTTATTATTGGTGCGGTGTTGTTGCTGGTGGGTATTTCGGTTGGTGTCACCCTGACGTTATTGAGCGCCTTTTCCGATGCGCCGGCGGCAGACGCTGAAGCGGCGAGTGAAGCAGAGCCCACCAAGCAGCCAGCGATTTATTATCCTTTGAGTCCGGCATTTGTCGTCAATTTTGAAGACCGCGGTCGCAGCCGCTTTTTGCAAGCTGAATTGACACTTTTGCTGCGTGATCCCGACGTAACAAAGGCATTGGATATGCACATGCCCGCGATTCGCAACGCACTGGTGATGTTGCTCAGCGGCCAGAGTTTTGAAACCTTGCAAACCGCCGAAGGTAAAGAGGCCTTGCGCGAACAGGCACTGGTAAAAATTCAGGAAGTCTTGCAGCAGGAAATAGGTAAACCGGGTATCGAACAGGTGTTGTTCGTCAACTTTGTGATGCAATAAAAACGTCAGAGGCAAGAGATCGTGCAGGATTTATTATCACAAGACGAAATCGACGCGCTGCTTCACGGCGTTGACGACGGCGATATCAATACCGATTCCGATGACGAGCCGGGTTCGGTACGCGCCTATGACCTGACCAGCCAAGACCGTATCGTGCGCGGGCGCATGCCTACGCTGGAGATGATCAACGAACGTTTTGCGCGTTATACCCGCATCAGCATGTTCAACATGTTACGTCGCACCGCCGACGTCTCCGTGGGCGGTATTCAGATTCAGAAATTCGGCGAGTATGTGCACACACTGTATGTGCCCACCAGCCTGAACATGATCAAGTTTCGCCCGTTGCGCGGCACAGCGCTGGTTATTCTCGATGCGCGCCTGGTCTTCAAACTGGTGGATAATTTTTTTGGTGGCGATGGTCGCCACGCCAAGATCGAAGGTCGTGAATTTACCCCGACAGAATTACGTGTTGTACAGATGGTACTCAACCAGGCATTTGTCGATCTGGCCGAAGCCTGGAAAGCGGTGATGCCGATTAATTTCGAGTACATCAATTCCGAGGTTAATCCATCACTGGCCAACATTGTCAGCCCCAGCGAAGTCGTGGTGGTCAGCACCTTTCATGTCGAATTGGATGGCGGCGGTGGTGAAATTCACATCACCATGCCGTATTCCATGATCGAACCCATCCGCGAAGTACTGGATGCCGGTTTGCAGAGCGACAGCGACGAGCAGGATGAGCGCTGGATTAAAGCTTTAAAAGAAGACGTGCTTACCGCCAAGGTTGATCTGGAGTGCGATATCGTTCGGCGTGAGATCACCCTGCGCGATATTGTTAACTTAAAGGCCGGCGACATCATTCCCATCGAATTCCCCGATCATCATGTGGTTACCGCGAATGGTGTGCCGATATTCCGCACCCAACTCGGCCAGCACCGCGGAAACCTCGCGTTGAAAATTTTTGAATTTATTGATCGTAGCAACGCACAAAATATTTCTGGTACTGAAGGAGCCTCCCGTGGCAAAAGATGATATTGATCAAGACGCAATGGCCGATGATTGGGCCGCTGCCATGCAAGAACAGGCAGATGCCGAAGCGGCTGTCAGCGCCGTGGAGCTTGACGAATTTGACACGGAAGCGAAAAACGGCCCCAGTCCGGAACTGGAATTGATCCTGGATATTCCGGTGTCCATCTCTATGGAAGTTGGCCGCACCTCCATTACCATTCGCAATTTATTGCAACTGAACCAGGGCTCGGTGATTGAGCTGGATCGTCTGGCCGGTGAACCGCTGGACGTGCTGGTTAACGGCACATTGATTGCCCACGGTGAAGTGGTGGTGGTTAATGAAAAATTCGGTATTCGCATGACCGATGTGATCAGTCCATCTGAACGCATCAAAAAATTGCGCTGATACAGAGCGACCCAGGGTGATAATGAATCCGACTGCTGGAAAAAATTTACGCGCCCGCCGGGGTGCTTTGCTCGTAGCCGGTTTGTTGTTGTGTACTGTACCGGCGTTTGCTGACAGCGAACCGACAGCACCTGACGTTAATCAAACCACACCGCAGGAAGCGGCTGCGCCTGTTGTACTACCTTCAACAGCAACATACTCAACCGTGCCGTCTTCAACAACAACGCCTTCAACGCAAACGGCTCCGGTCGTGGAAAAAAAAGCGGGGCAGGGCGCTACGCGAATCAGTAGCAGCACGCACCTCGCCAGTGTAGCCATGGGCCTGGTGTTTATTGTTGCGCTTATCCTGGTGCTCGGCTGGTTTTTGCGTCGTTTCAACCAGGGCGGCCTGTTCAACAATTCTTCCATCAAGATTATCGCGAGTCTGCCGCTGGGCACGCGCGAGCGTTTGGCCGTGGTTGATGTCGGGGGGCAACAATTATTACTGGGCATTACCGCCACGCAAATCAATACGCTGCATGTTTTCAATGAGCCGATCCTTGCACCGGGTGACACATCACCGGCTGCGTCGGATTTCGGTAAAAAACTGATGACGCTGTTGCAACAAAAGAATAGCAAAACCTCAGCGGATTCCGCGGATAAAACCGCCTTATAAGCGGCTGTGCTGCCTTTAACACTCTCGTTCCGGGAACGACACCATGCTGTATAAATTCATCATGCCTTGCCTGCGTTTATTGTTTATTGCCTGTGTATTGTTGGCAGTCAATGTGCACGCGCAAACCGATGCGCCGCTGGAGCCGGCACCACCGTCCGACAGCCAGGTAGGCGGCGCATTGCCGGCAATTCCCGGTTTGCCTGCGTTAACGGTCACAACCAACGCTGACGGTACCCAGGAATATACAGTGACCTTGCAGATCCTGGCGATCATGACAATGCTGACCTTCTTGCCGGCATTGTTGATGATGATGACGTCATTCACGCGCATCATTATTGTATTTTCAATCCTGCGCCAGGCGCTGGGTTTGCAGCAGTCGCCATCGAACCAGGTATTGATAGGGCTGGCATTGTTCCTGACGTTTTTTATCATGCAGCCAGTGTTTAACCAGGTTAACGAAACCGCTTTGCAGCCCTACATCAATCAACAAATCAATGCGCAACAAGCCCTGGCGAATACCGCTGCGCCTTTTCATGCGTTTATGATGGGGCAGACCCGCGAATCTGATATTGCGCTCTTTGTCGGTATTGCCGGCAATCCGCCCATCGCTACGCCGGAAGAAACCCCCTTCAGCATTCTGGTACCGGCGTTTATTGTCAGCGAATTAAAAACCGCGTTCCAGATCGGTTTTATTATTTTTATTCCCTTTCTGGTGATTGATATCGTGGTATCCAGCGTCTTGATGGCCATGGGGATGATGATGTTATCGCCGCTGATCATTTCGCTACCGTTCAAAATTATGTTGTTCGTATTGGTGGACGGTTGGGCCATGATTGTCGGCACACTCGCCGCCAGTTTCGGTGTATAGAGGACGCCCTTATGACTCCCGAAGTGGTCATGGATTTATTTGCCGATGCGTTTTACCTCACCATGCTGATGGTTGTTGTGATCGTCGGCCCCAGCCTGATTGTCGGTTTGGTGGTCAGTATGTTCCAGGCCGCCACGCAAATTAACGAACAAACCCTGAGTTTTCTGCCGCGTTTGATCATGACCATTGCGACCATCATGATGGTCGGTCCCTGGTTGTTGACAGAGTTTATGGATTTATTTGATCGACTGTTTACCAATGTCCCCTTTTTGATCGGCTAAGCATTCAGCATGAATGAACTTGTTGTCAGTGAAACCCAGCTTATGGCATTTATCGGTCAGTACCTCTGGCCGATGATTCGCATCAGCGGTTTTTACTTTATGGTACCGGTGATCGGTGCTCGCACGGTACCGGCGCGGGTTCGCATAATACTGACGTTATTCACCACACTGCTGATTGTGCCCTTGTTACCACCTGCGCCTGTTGTGTCGTTAGTATCGGTCGAAGCCATGGTGATGCTGGTGAAGGAACTGCTCGTCGGTGTTGCCCTGGGTTTTATGTTGCAAGTGGTGATGCACGTGTTTGTGCTGGCCGGTCAATATATTGCCTTGAAGATGGGTTTGGGGTTTGCGGCCATGAATGATCCATCCAGCGGCGTCAGCGTCACGGTGTTATCGCAGTTTTATTTATTGTTATCGACGCTATTGTTCTTAAGTATCAATGGTCACGCCATTGTTATTCAATTATTGGTGGACAGTTTTACGACGATGCCCATGAGTGGCTCCGGTCTAACCGCTGACAGTTTTGTCCTGATTGTGAGCATGGGTTCCTGGATGTTCAGCGCCGCGCTGGTGATTGCCTTGCCATTATTTACCTCGCTGTTGATTGTGAATATTTCCTTTGGCGTGATGAGCCGCTCGGCG
>DATJLH010000072.1:0-6414 GCA_035490615.1 Cellvibrio sp. | reverse complement strand
GGCCCACCACTTCGTCGCGCACCGGATCGACCGGGCCGACGTAGTAGATGAAGCGGCCTTTCAGGTCGACCGGCAGCGACTCGCCCTTGTTGAGCATGTCGACCATGCGCTTGTGCGCGGCGTCGCGGCCGGTCAGCAGCTTGCCGTTGAGCAGCAGCACTTCGCCCGGCTTCCAGCTGGCCACGTCCTCGCGGGTCAGCGTGTCGAGATCGACGCGGCGCCCCTTCGAGGTGTCGTAGGTGAGCCTGGGCCAGTCTTCCAGCGAGGGCGGGTCCAGCATCACCGGGCCGCTGCCATCGAGCGTGAAATGCGCGTGGCGGGTGGCGGCGCAGTTGGGAATGACGGCCACCGCCTTGTTAGCGGCGTGTGTGGGAAAATCTTTGATTTTCACATCGAGCACCGTCGTTAGACCACCGAGGCCCTGGGCGCCGATTCCCAGCGCATTGACCTTGTCGAAGAGCTCGAGGCGCAGAACCTCGGCACGAGTGGTGGCTCCGCGCTCGCGCAGTTCCTGGATGTCGATGGGATCGAGCAGCGCCTCTTTGGCCAAGAGCATGGCTTTTTCGGCGGTGCCGCCTATGCCGATCCCCAACATGCCGGGTGGGCACCAGCCGGCGCCCATCTGGGGCACCACGTTCAAGACCCAGTCGACCACAGAGTCGGACGGGTTGAGCATGGCGAATTTGGATTTGGCTTCGGAACCGCCCCCCTTGGCAGCCACATGCACATCCACCGTATTACCGGGGACAATGTTGTAGTGGATAACCGCCGGGGTGTTGTCACCGGTATTTTTGCGCGCGCCGTCCGGGTCTGCCAGGATCGAAGCGCGCAGCACATTATCGGGGTGCATATAGGCGCGGCGTACGCCTTCATTGACCATATCGGTCAGGCTCATCTGCGCATCCCATTGCACATCCATACCCACGGTCACAAAGACGGTCACAATACCGGTGTCCTGGCAGATGGGCCGGTGACCCATCGCGCACATGCGCGAGTTAATCAGGATCTGGGCCATGGCGTCTTTGGCGGCTTTGTTCTGCTCACGCGCCCAGGCTTTGTGTACCGCCTGGATAAAATCGACGGGGTGGTAATAAGAGATGAATTGCAGCGCATCGGCAACGCTGTCGATCAGGTCTTGCTGACGAATCACGGTTGGCATAGCAGTTTCTCTGTTAGCAATGTGCTCGCGGGAGCTCGACATCAACTCAACGCGGCAGGTTGAAGCTCTGGAGGCTTTTCAGGAGGAATTCGGGCGGCAATTCTACACCAACACGGGTAGTGTGATGTAGCAACGCATGACGTGCCGAGGCATAAAAAAGGCCGGAAAAACGGGATTTTCCGGCCTTTAGCAAAGATTTCTCACCGTGCTCAGTTCGCTGGAGCCGCACTGATGCGCTGCTTGAGCTCCAGGATATCGCGGTTGATCGTGCGACGGTACGCATCGATGGCCGCGATAGCTTCTTCATTTGTCCGGACTTTCTGCTCAAGGGTTTGCAGTGAACCCAATTGACCATCAACGCGATCAACCTGTTCGGTGAAGTCCTGCAGGCGTTTACCCTGCTCGGCAATACTGAGCACCGCCGATTCGATCTTGGCTATCGCATCATCCACAGCGGCCTTGTTCGCCGCCAACTGGGTATTCAGGTTGGCAGCGGTGGCTTTGGCTTCATTTGCGTCTTTTTTGGCAGCAGCCAGTTCTTTGGCCAGGCTGGCGATATTTTCTTTATTAGCGGCAATGGCCTTACGGTTAACATCGTTCGAGATGCCCCACAGTTTGCGGATCTCGGAATCAACCCACTTGAGCTTGGCATCCACCTGGGTCAGCGACTGGCTCGATTCATCAGAGGTCACACTCAAGCGCCCTTCCAGATCGGTAATGCGCGCGTCAGCCTGCTGCAATTGTGCTTGCGCCTCGGTTAACTTCCAGCCGAAAAAACCGCCTAAAGCAACACCGGCCAATGCCAGCAAGAGTGCAATGATTGTCAATGGGCCAGAACCGGAAGACGCTGGCGCAGCGGCTGCGGCCGTTGGAGCCTGGGGACGAGGAGGACGAGCGGTATCTACCGGTGCACGACGTGCGATAGGTTCATCGCGCTCAGGCACAGAGGCATGACCAGACAAGGTAGGTTCTTTACGTTCCATAATCTGCGATTACCCGGGGAAACTGATGATAAGGCCCGCCCATAACAGCAAGCCAAATAAAGGCTGCATTTTATAGCAGGTATGGCGCGGGAAAAAAAGTTGAACGACAGAATTAAACATTCAGGTGTTAACTGGTTTTACCGAAGATTTCCCGCTGTATGACAGCGGCGACAAAAACGGGTTGCAAAAAAAATCAGGCCCGAAAGCCTGATTTTTTAGTAACCATCAAAAACGCTTATTCGGCGTATTTGGCGTTAACAAATTCCCAATTAACCAAAGACCAGAACGCATTCAGGTAGTTGGGACGGGAATTGCGGTAATCGATGTAGTAAGCATGTTCCCACACATCCACAGTCAGGATGGCCTTAACAGAAGAGTCTGTCAGCGGGGTTTGCGCATTGCTGGTATTCACAATAGCCACGCTGCCATCAGCTTTTTTCACCAACCAGGTCCAGGCAGAACCAAAGTTGTTAATTGCCGAATTGGTGAACTCTTCCTTGAACTTGTCAAAGGAACCGAATGCCTTGTTGATCGCCTCAGCCACTGCACCAGTCGCCGCGCCGCCACCGTTGGGGCTCAGGCAATTCCAGTAAAACGTGTGATTCCATACTTGCGCAGCATTGTTGAACACACCACCGGAAGACGTTTTGATGATCTCTTCAAGGCTCTTGCCTTCGTATTCGGTGCCAGGGATCAAGCCATTCAACTTGTCCACGTAAGTTTTGTGGTGTTTTCCGTAATGGTATTCCAGGGTCTCGGCAGAGATGTGCGGAGCCAGGGCATCTTGTGCGTAAGGAAGTGCGGGTAATTCAAAAGCCATAATCATTCTCCTTAAGAAGACGTAATCTCAAAATTTCACTTAGCGATTGGCCAAGCACACGAATGTCGCAGCGCCAACTTATACAGGGCTTAACGCCCGCTGGCTGTTAGAGTTTTTGGAAACGAAAGCGGCCCCGAAGGGCCGCCAGTATAACTCACTTCTGTGGCTCGTTAATGCCCGGCCATACGGGTTTGTATGGCAAGGCACTCACGGCAGACGTCAGCGAATCAGTGCTCATGGGCAATTACATCATGCCGCCCATGCCACCCATTCCGCCCATACCACCCATGTCTGGTGCAGAGGGTTTGTCTTCCGGCAGATCAGCAACCATGGCTTCGGTTGTGATCATCAGGCCAGCGATAGAGCCAGCAGCCTGCAAGGCAGTACGGGTTACTTTAGCCGGATCAAGGATACCCATCTCCAGCATATCGCCGTATTCACCGGATGCCGCGTTGAAACCGAAGTTACCAGTGCCTTGTTTCACTTTGTCAGCAACCACTGAAGGCTCTTCACCGGCGTTGGCCACGATTTGACGCAAGGGCGCTTCCATCGCACGGCGCGCAATACCGATACCGGCGTTCTGGTCTTCGTTGTCACCTTTCAGGTCAGCAATGGCAGCCACAGCGCGAATCAGAGCGGTACCGCCGCCAGGAACCACGCCTTCCTCTACCGCAGCGCGAGTAGCGTGCAGGGCATCTTCCACGCGCGCTTTCTTCTCTTTCATTTCGATTTCGGTAGCAGCGCCAACCTTGATCACCGCAACACCGCCAGCCAGTTTGGCTACACGCTCTTGCAGTTTTTCACGGTCGTAGTCAGAAGTGGTTTCTTCGATTTGAGTACGGATTTGCTGTACGCGTGATTTGATTTCTTCAGGCTTGCCCGCACCGTCCACAATCACGGTGTTTTCCTTGTTCATGGTCACGCGCTTGGCGGTACCCAAATGCTCCAGGGTTGCGCTTTCCAGATCCAGACCGACTTCTTCAGAGATCACAGTAGCACCCGTCAGTACCGCGATGTCTTGCAGCATGGCTTTACGACGGTCGCCGAAGCCAGGCGCTTTACACGCAGCCACTTTTACGATGCCGCGAATGTTGTTCACCACCAGTGTTGCCAGGGCTTCGCCTTCTACGTCTTCAGCGATGATAACCAGCGGCTTGCCTGCTTTGGCAACGCCTTCAAGCACCGGCAGCAATTCGCGGATGTTGGAGATTTTCTTGTCAACCAACAGGATGTATGGGTTGTCTTGCTCAACGCTCATGCTGTCCTGGTTGTTGATGAAGTAAGGAGAGAGGTAACCGCGATCGAACTGCATACCTTCTACCACATCCAGTTCGTTATCGAGGCTGGTACCTTCTTCAACGGTGATCACACCTTCTTTACCGACTTTTTCCATGGCTTCAGCAATCAGGCCACCAATGGAAGTGTCGCTGTTGGCAGAGATGGTGCCGACCTGAGAGATAGATTTGCTGTCAGCGCAGGGCTGAGAGATGGATTTGATGTGCGCAACAGCAGCAGTGATGGCCTTGTCGATACCGCGCTTCAGGTCCATCGGGTTCATGCCAGCGGCCACTGATTTCAGACCTTCGTTCACGATAGCTTGCGCCAGAACGGTTGCCGTGGTGGTGCCGTCACCGGCATCATCAGACGCGCGTGAAGCCACTTCTTTCACCATCTGCGCGCCCATGTTTTCAAACTTGTCTTTGAGGGTGATTTCCTTGGCTACGGAAACACCGTCTTTGGTTACGGTTGGCGCGCCGAAGGATTTCTCCAGAACTACGTTACGACCTTTTGGGCCCAGGGTCGCTTTCACGGCGTCAGCCAGGATGTTTACACCGACAACCATACGTTGACGAGCGCTATCACCAAATTTCACTTCTTTTGCAGACATTTTCCAATTCCTTCAAATTCGTTCAACAGAGGGTTTGTGACAGGACAAGGAGGTGGTTACACCAACACAGCCTTGATGTCGCTTTCGTTGAGGATGACCAGCTCTTCGCCGTCGATTTCAATCGTGTCGCTACCGGCATATTTGCCGAACACCACCACGTCACCCACTTTCACGTCCAGCGGACGCAATTCACCACTTGCCAATACACGGCCATTACCCACGGCCAAGACTTCGCCCTGGTTTGGCTTTTCTTTCGCAGAACCGGGCAGCACGATACCGCCAGCGGTCTTTGTTTCTTCTTCTTTGCGGCGAACCACAACACGGTCATGTAAAGGACGAATTTTCATGAGCTCATTTCTCCAACAAGCAGTTAAACACGGAAATTTAGCCGGGATTCCCCCGAGTGATTGCCTATATAGCGACAGTGTCAGCTATTTCAAGGGGTGAATTCCCGGTGAAAAGAGGCTGAAGACTGCCACCTGGACTACCTGGCCAACCCACTGCGAAATCGGCCTGGCAGCGGTAAAGCAGTGCCCCAATGGTGGGGTTTCCCGCTTGAATTTCAACTGCCTCCCTGCAAATAAAATTGGCATCCGGCAGGCTTGCAGCGGTTTCACGCAGGATTGATGAAAAAACAGGCAAAAAACCACGGCTTTTACCTGCGCACGGCGGGACTTTGTGGCACCGGCACGAAAATCATCACGAGGCTGTTCGGTTTTACCTGTTTGTATTGATCCGGTGTTGCGCTTCCTGGGCGAGCACCTTACGCCAAAAAAGTGCTTCAAGGCAGGAGCGTCAGGAAGTCCCACTTTTTTATCGGCCACCCCGAAATAAGTGGCAAGTCCTCTTTGAAGTTGCCCCCAGGCTTCACATATCTGAAATTATTTTTTGATGCTGTCGCGCTATCACCAACGTGTGATCTGGTAACACATCACCGGCAAAGGTAACCATGAATCACACCGGGGGCCGACCTTTGTCACATTCTGCAGTTTTTAAACAGCCAAAACTTCTATAAATATCGGCTGACATTATTTTTGCCACTTTGTGAAAAATCAAAGAATTGTTGCTCCCACTTTCCACTTTAAAGTGGGAGTTCAGCGGTATTGCGAAAGCGTTTTTTTTATCCAATTATCAGCAGGCTTAGCTGATAGCACGAGGGGTTACACCTGCTTCGTGCGTTGTTTTTTTTCGGTTCTTTTGCGCTGTCCCTGAACCTTTTCCGATGTAAATCACCGCTTTGCAAGGACGTCTTTTTATCAGCGGCAAGGGATCCGGGCCACGATGTTATGCGGTGATGGTTGATAACAAAGCAATGATTCGGTCACACGATTTCGAGGTAAAAAAATTAACCCATAGAGGAGCCCGAGAAACATGAATACCTTTTCCCGTTTCAGGAATAAATCCCGCCCGCCCAGCCATTTGATCTCGCTATTGTGCTTCCTTGCCCTGCTGACCAGCCTCTTTTGTCAATTCGCCTCGGCACAGCAATCCGGCTATACCGTCACCTCATCGTCCAGTGTGCGTTTTTATGTGAATGGTGCGCCCTGGGCTGATATTCATTACA
>DATJLH010000071.1:0-3323 GCA_035490615.1 Cellvibrio sp. | reverse complement strand
CTGGTGGCGTTGATGGCTTTGCCCGAGGCCAGATTGGTTTGGGCCATGGCGGTGATGGAAAGTAAACAGGGGATAACCAATATCCCCAGGAAAAAACGTTTTCTTGTCAGGCCAGACAAGTGACACCTGAGAGTTTTCATTATGTATTCCTCGCTATTGTGGAGTGCTCTTGCAGATGGTGCGGTGATTAGGGAGTTGATGCGTTTGATACAACTTTTATTTTATCATTTTTTTTAAAACCGCTTCATGATCAAAGCGGCGAACCATAGTAATAAGTGGTTTGCTAAGCGTCTATAGAAGGTTATTGATCGAAATCGATTTCATTTTTTTTGAAAACGATTTCGACTTATATTTTTATGAAATATGTGAAGTGTAGTGATACATGGATAACGTAGGTCGGATTAGCGCAGCGTAATCCGACAAAGCAATAAAAAATATATACAACCCAAGATCACAAAAAATAAACTTATCAAAATAAAAAAGCCTGCTGATTGCTCAACAGGCTTTTGCTTTTAACGACGGTTATTGTCGTTGGTTGTACATGGGTGTCGGATTACGTTGCGCTAATCCGACCTACACATTGTGAATCATATCCAATTCAACATGCCTTCCCTGGCTTTTTGCATTACGGGTTAATAATTAAATTAAAACCGTTTTGAACAAAGTTCACATCCGGGTGTGCGATGTTGGTGGTAATCAGGTTATTAAAGGTCGCGGTGCCGTTATTGGTGTAGGTGTAAATCGCGGCACCGGGGTGCGGGCCGGAGAAGCGTGAGGTGGTTACACCATCCAGGCCGGTGCCATCAATCTTGATATTGTTGAACACCACATTCTGGAAGCCGCCGCCGTAACCCATTTGAATCGCGCTGCGCTGTGTATCGTAAATATCAATATTGGAAATGGTCACGTTGCGAATCGGATCACTTGACGCTTCCAGATCAATCGCGCCGCGTTCACCGCCCCAGGTATCCAGGCTGGTACCGCTTCTGATGATGGTACTATCAGAAAACACAATGCCGGTATTGTTCTGGAAGTGATAACCAGGGAATACCGTGTTCATACGGAAACCGGAACTGCCCACGCCATCGACAATCAGGTTGTAAGTAGCTTCGTGTCCGCTGCCGCCGAAGAAAGCAATACCCGCTGCACGCCAGTTGAATTCAATCGTGTTGTGCGTGAAGGTATTGTTTACGCCGGCCGGTGCACCGTTGACGTTACTGGTCCATACCGCGAGACCATCATCACCGTTATTGCGAATGCTGCTGTTACGCACGGTGGAGTTGCTGGTGCCCTGGGCGAAGTTAATGCCGTCGGCCAGGTTGTTGCGCACGCGGCTGTGTTCAATTAATAAGCCGTCGGCAATAATCGCTGGCGTATGTGCGTAATCGCCCACCCAGAAACCGCATTCAAAATGCTCCACCCAAATATTGTGCACTTTGGAATTGTTACCAAAGTTATCCATAAAGGCTTTGTAGATCGCATTCTGGTTGTAGCGCGAACGCAGGTTGGAATTCATATACACATGGCTGAAATCCAATTGGCCAGTCACCCGGAATGAAATACCCCCGGATGCAGAATTGCTGTTGGTGAATTGAATGTTGGTATGCCAGATACCGGCGCCCATGATGGTGATGCCATCAATCATGTTGCCCACAGAACCGATCACCCACATATTATTCAGGTGGAAAGTACCCGGTGGAATATACAAGGTCTGACCATTATTGACCGCCGCTGTCACTGCCGCATTGAATGCCGTCAAGTCATCCTGTCCGTCGTTGGCAATTGCACCGAAGTCAGTGACAGAAACAGAATTGCCTGGACGTGAAATCGGTGAAGGCACATCTTCCACTTCAATAAAATCCACACCGTATTCAAGGTTGTCACCGTTAGCTTTCACGATGCGAATCACATCGCCGGGTTGCAGGGGCGAACTCAATGTCCAATGTACTTCATCGAAACGGAACAAGGGATTGCCGCCTCCGGGGGTGTCAGAGGGATGGCCGCCGCCCGGCGTAAAATATTGATATGCGAAATAAGACGTTAAGGGTTGCGTGCGCGCTTTGGTGCCGTTCACGTAAACATCCAGCGCGCCGTTCAGGCCCATACCATCGCCGGAATCTGGCATGGTGAAGCGCATGGTCACACCTTCACCGCCCTCGCCTTCGCGAATGGTCCATTCGATGTAAGAACCATTGGACGGCAGAGCCACATAGGATTGCCTGGATGCTTCAGAAGCTGTCAGCATTTGATCAAATGTCGGTGCAGTACGCAGCACGGCGCCGCCGCCGATGCTCGCATCTTCCGTTTCGTAACGATCATAGGGCATGTTCGCGCCATGATCGCCATTGGGTTCCGGATGCGTTGGATCGGTGCTGCCTTCTTCATCCGTCGTTGCGTTGACCAGACTACTTTGCGTTGAGGTGCCGTATTGGTTGTATGCACGCACGGTGTAGGTGTAACTGGTTTCCGGTGCAAGGCCGGTGTCTTCGTATGATGTTGATGTCACATCGGCAACCACATTTCCATTGCGTAACACTTCATAACCGCTGGCCAAATCTGCGCTGTCCCAGGCTAGAAATACCGAGGTGTCAGACACACCGGACACGCGCAGATTTTGCGGCGTAGTCGGCGGTACCGGATCGGGATAACCATAGACTTCAAATTCAGAAATTTGCGCCGCTGGCCAACCGGTATTACCGGTAATATTCAAACGGACATAACGTGCAGTGGTTTCAGCAAAACTGATGGTCACGGTGTTGGCATTGTTTGGATTAAAGGTATAACCCGCACTGCCCACAATGTTGCTGAAACTGGAACCGTCCGCACTGCCTTGCACCGCCAAGGTTTGCGTGCGTGTTGCCCAGGCCTGGTCGTTGGGTAATTTCAATACGACTTGGTTGATGTAATGGGTGCTGCCCAGATCGACCGTCAAGGTTTGTGGAAACGCATTGCTGTTGCTTTCCCAATAGGTCGCTGCACTTTCATCCACGGCATTGTTCACCGACAGAAAACTCAAGGTGCTGCTCGCGGTAACGGGCTTGTCCGCCGCGACATTGGTACCTTCCGGGTCGGGATTATTATTGCTGTCCGTGGTAGCTGACACACTGTTGCTGTTGCCTGAGCTACCCGCCTGATTGAATGCGCGCACGGTGTAGGTGTATTCAGTGTTTTCTGCTAAACCGGTATCCTGGTATGTGGTAGAACTGGTGCTGGTTAATAAGCTGCCGTTGCGCCAGATTTCATAACCGTCCGCCTCGCTGACACTGCTCCAGGATAAAGCGACGGTTGAAGTCGTGGTGCCAGTTACGGCCAGATTTTGTGGC
>DATJLH010000070.1:0-31931 GCA_035490615.1 Cellvibrio sp. | reverse complement strand
TTGCAGGCGTTTTGCACGCAACGCACCCTGGAAAAAACCACCAAAGGCCATGCCGAATCGGTGGATATCATCTTCAGTCTCAGTCGGCGCGATGCTGAATTGCCGGCGTCGCTACAGCGCTGGTTGTCGATCAATACCGTGGACTTGTATTTACCTGATCTGCGTGAGCGGCAGGAAGACATTCGCGATCTAACCCGCTTTTTTATTCGCGAATGTGCCTTGGGTAAAGAGTTCGATCTCACCGAATCTGCCTGGCAACAGTTGGAAACCTTTCCCTGGACCGACAATGTGGAGGGCCTGAAGCGTTTGATCGTGCAGCTCTCCGCGCGGGCTGAACACCCATTGGTGGACCGTCCATTACTGGAGAGCCTGATGGCCTCCCTTGATTGAGATCTCAGCGGAGGCATTGTCACGCCTCCTGCTCTCCAAGCCACTTCAATTACAAGCTTCTTTAATAACCAGAACAACGAAACGGCAGCACATATGTGCTGCTTTAGTGCCATTTCGTTCTTTGGATGTTAGTAAATATCTTTATATAGTAGGGACTGCTGTCGATTTTATTTCATGCTGGTGTCATCGCATGAACGCGGCAGTGGCGAGGGACCTGCCATCGGAGAGCTTACATCAGGGGTTTGTATCCCGGACTTGATAAAAAATACGGATCAAGACCGTCAGCCATTCGCTACCTGACGCCCGGCGGAGGCTGATCAAAACAGGCAGGATGTCAGTCCTGCCAAGGCGCTTCTTTGGCAAAGAAGCATAATCGGTCAATTACTATCGGCTAATAATTATGAAACCATCGATCAAAAAATACCTGCTCCCTTTGCTGGGCTGCGGTCTTAGTGTCGGCGTTGCGCTCAGTGCTCACGCCGTTGTCTTCCAGGCAGAAAATTACAACGCGTTTTATGACACCACACCGGGCAACCAGGGCGGTGCCTATCGCAATGAAGGTGTCGATATCGAAGCCACCACCGATAGCGGTGGTGGCCACAATGTCGGCTGGATTGAGCCCAACGAATGGCTGGCGTACTACAACCTCTCGGTGCCCACCTCCGGCAATTACATCGTGCGCATGCGCGTGGCCAGTCCCTCCGGTGGCACAGCGTCGGTGGATCTGAATGCGGGCGCTATTGTGCTGGGCGATTTCAATATCGGCGCAACCGGTGGCTGGCAAAGCTGGGCCACCGTATCCAAAACCGTGCACATCAACGCGGGCACCTACAACCTCGGCGTCTTTGCCAAAACCGGCGGCTGGAATTTCAACTGGATTGAAATCGTCTCTGCCGGTGGCGGTGGTAGCACAGGCCCGGTCACCTTGTACGAACACTGCAACTACGGCGGCTGGTCAGCGGGTTTCCCGGCGGGCTCCTACAACCTCAACGCGATGGTCGCACGCGGTGCGCGTAATGACCAAACCTCCTCTGTTCGCGTGAATGCGGGCTACGAAGTTGTGCTGTACGAACACGATAATTTCGGTGGTGCATCCCATGTGGTGACAGCTTCAAGCGGCTGTTTAACTAACCTGCATGATCGCGCCAGTTCAATTGTCGTGCGCACCGCAGGCAGCGGTGGTGGCGGTGCAACCGGTTTTGCAGCGATTGTCAGTGAAGCCCAGTTCAACCAGATGTTCCCCAATCGCAATCCCTTCTACACCTATTCAGGGTTAGTGGAAGCTGCGAAAACCTATCCCGCATTTGCCGGAACCGGCGACCTGGCCACCAAAAAACGCGAAGCCGCTGCCGCACTGGCTAACTTCCACCACGAAACCGGCGGCCTTGTACACATCACCGAAATTGCCAAAGGTGAATACTGCGGCGATTGGGATGGCAATCCGTCCACCTGCCCCTGTGAACCCGGCAAACGCTATTACGGCCGTGGCCCAATCCAGTTAAGTTGGAATGGCAACTACTGCGCGGCGGGCGATGCATTGGGTCTGGATTTGCGTCGTTATCCCGAGCAGGTTGAACAAAACGCTACAACGGCCTGGAAAACGGCTTTATGGTTCTGGATGACCCAAGCCGGTGCCGGTTACTGGCCTGCCCACACGTCCATGGTGAATGGTTACGGTTTTGGTGAAACCATTCGTACTATCAATGGTGCGTTGGAATGTAATGGTGCTAATCCTGGGCAGGTGCAAAGCCGGGTGAATTTGTATAACCAGTTTATAAATATTCTGGGAACAACACCGGGTAGTAATGTGAGTTGTTAATATTTGAATGCCTTCGGTAAGGTGTGAGTTTGACGCGAGGTTGTGTGTTTCGAAACCCTCGCGTCAGGGATGACGTGAGGGAGCTACATGGATGTATTCACCGCGTTTTCGAAACACACAACCTCGTGTCAAACGTATTCGAAGTGCATGACCGTCAACGGTTTTCCAAACGGTTGTAATCAAGAATGCCGGCGTCGTTTGGTTGGGTTGTGCGGTAATAGGCGTGGATCTCGTCGCTGATTTGCCAGAAGTCCGGATCAGTGCGGCGGATGCCGTAGTGATCGCGCAGGGTGTGGTAATCAGCCTCACTGGTTAATCCCTGAATACGTTTGACGAAATCCGGTAATTGTTTTTCACCCACCAGCATAAACGCATTGGGGTAGGCGCCGATGATGCCGCGTACCAGGGTGATGTCGTCTTCGTCGGGAACGCGGCGATGTTCTTCGCGAAAGAGTGATGACAGGTTGGTGTAGGCGTTGTTGTGCAGCAGGGTAAACACGCCCACGTCGGGCACGCGGATGAGGGTGGTTTGGGGCAGGAAGCTGATGGGTTTTCCGCTGACCGAATGTAATTGCCGTAAGGCATCCTGAGTTGCTTGTGGCAAACGGGTACTGGCAATGTCGTGTTGACGGTTGAGCACGGGTTGCAGGTGCGTTTTTAACAGATTGAATAGTTCTGCTTTGGGTTGGTCCGTTTTATACGGAATCGCATTTTTTACGTGCAGGTTTTGTTGGTACAAACCCAGGTATTCATGCACTTCCTTTTCGGCATTTCTGTACCAGAAGGTCAGCTCGGCCTGGCGGGTTTCCGGTGGCAGTAAATCCAGAAAGGTAATTTCCCCTTCCATGCGTAAAAAGTCCATGTACAAACGGCTAAGTAATTGATGCGATAGATTGCCATACACATCGAAGCCGGCCACCAGTAAATAATGAATGCGTTCGAGTAGCGGATAACCGATAACCCAGGCGGTCTTCGGGTCTTGTCCGATCAAGCCTTGATTGACGCTGGCGCTGTCGCTGTGGCGAAAAACGGTTAATGCGGCATTCTGATTGTTACCGTCGCCATCCCAGATCATATCGAGCGTAACCGCGCCCTGGCGCTCCACTTTTTCCTGCACATAATTAGCTTTGGCCACCAGGTAATCCTTTTGCAAACTGGAATAGCGCGACCAGTTGGTCATGGGCAATAAGGTGCTGCCGACGGACGCGGGCAGTTGCAGGTGGTTGCTGTTTTGCGCGAGGAACATGGCATCCAGTTCGGAAGACATCAATTCCGGGTCAACAAAGAATACCCAGAAGTGATCCTGGATAACATTGAGCGCAACCTGGCCGCGACACACTGGGCCTTTAATAAAATTCATGATGGTGAATTGCGCTTCATCCAATAAAAAGCGATAGCGCGAACCCACCGGCAACTCCATAAAGGTGGCGAAGGGATTGGCAGCGGTATCCGGGTGATAAGAGGGTAATTTGCTGACCTGGTATTCCGTGTCGTAAAACCAGGTTTGCCAGTTTTCTCGGCGCGCACTGGTCAAAGCGTAAGGTAGAAAGTTTTTTGCCACAATGGTGGAAGGGTCGCGCCAGAATCGATAATAGACTCGCTCAACCCCCGGATCATCGAAGGGGCGGCGTGTGCTGATGCGCTGGATCGGTTCCCCCGGCGGCGTGCTGGAGCGCACGAGGCGAAAATAATCCTGCGGCGCTTCTTCAAAATACAGGTGCGCCAGAAATAAATGTTCAAACAGATAACGGTTAACCAACTGTGACTTGATGTCATCCCCGTTTAAAAAATCTTCCCACTCGGCAATCGCCGCATTCAATTGGGTAACCATCGGTTTGGCAGCGCCCGGCTGTGCGCCTTCTGCCAGCCAGCGCATCAGCAGGTTATATTCATCCTGATCCAGCCCGGGTAAACCGTAAGGCATGCCCCATAGCGGATAATTCTTTTCATACTGCTCCATATTATCCAGCTTGGGGCATTGCTGGCTGCGATTAAGTTCGAAGGTAAAGCTGTCGGGCAGGATGGCGGTTGTCGGGAGTGGATGTTGTTGTTTCAGCATCAACATGCGCGCCATGACGCTGCCGCTGATATTGGCTTCTGCCACATTCATGCGTTCATTCAATACCGGAAAAAATCCCTTGTCCCGCCATTCCTGTGTGGTGGTGGCGTCTTCAAACAAGCGGGTGAGATTGGCTGCGAGCAAACGCGAACCGTCATAGACTTTGTCTGTGCTGGCGCCGCGCAGCAAACCTTTGTACGACTCCAGCTTTAACTGGCAGGGCGCGTCGTAACAGGCATGACAAACGATACAGCGTTGCTCGAAGATCTGTTGCACATCGGCATGGTAATCAATGCCGGTGCTGGAAAGCTGGGGCACATATTCGCGTGGCTGGGGTTTACCATAACGTTGATCCCAAAAGGAACCGCCGATAACACTACAACCGATAATGAATAATGAGAGCAGCAACACACTGCTGCGCGAACAGGAACGGAGAAAACGCATGAGCAATAACCTGGTGGTGATCCGGATGGTCATCCGGAAAGTACGGCGTTAATTGTGTCATAAAAATCCTGTGGACAACGTGCTGATCAACACAGAGCGGAGCGCGAAGAGAATACCGACAGCAGCGTTAACCGACACCTTCGGCGGCGGAGATCGGAAATATCATGATAAACGTTGCACCAACACCCAATTGCGATTCCAGGCTGATTTTACCGCGCAGCTTTTGTGTCACCAGGTTGTAGACAATAGATAAGCCCAGGCCGGAGCCGCCGGTTTTGCGTGCGGTGGTAAAAAAAGGCTCAAAGATTTTATCCTGGATCTCGGGCGCAATGCCGCTGCCGTTATCGCTGTAACTTAAATGCACCTGGCCATGTTGCACCGCCACATGAATGTTGATCTGGCCTTGTTCCTTATCTGCAAAACCGTGGTGAATGCTGTTAGTGACCAGGTTGGTAATGACCTGCGCAATGGCTCCGGGATAGCTGTTCAGGCGAATGGGTTCATCGCTGGCGTAATGGCAACTGAGCCTGTGTTGCTTCAGCAAGGGCTGTAAACTTTTGATGATAATATCCAGGCAATTATTCAGTTCAAATTCTTCCTCTTCGGATGAGGTTTGAATGGCGCCGGTCAGTTTAAAATTTTGCACCAGATTAGCGGCGCGATTCAGGTTGTGCGATACCAGCGCAATGCCTTCGGTCAGCGATAATAGAAATTGTTTGAAGTCGTCTTCGGCCAAGTCTCCCTGGGTATAGAGTTTGTGCACCCGTTTCAATTCGCTTTCACAGTGCGTGGCCGAGGTCACGGCGATACCGAGCGGTGTATTAATTTCATGAGCCAGCCCCGATACCATGCGGCCCACCGACGCCAGCTTTTCACTTTCGATCAGTTTGGCCTGGGTGTGGGTCAGGTTGCGCAACGCATTCTCTAACCACTCAGTGCGCTCTTTAACTTTTTCTTCCAGCTGTTCATTGCTTTGCTGCAATTGCTTTTCGTAATTGTTGCGTTGTTCCGCACTCAGCGCGCGTCCGTAGAGATCTGCCAATGCACTCACAAACGCAACTTCATCTTCAGTCCACACCCGGGTTGGCCCCTGATGTTCACAGCAAATAATGCCGGTCATCTCAGCGCGATGATGGATCGGTGCGTCGAGCATGGCACTGATGCCCAGGGGCGTTAGATACACGGCGCTGAATTCGCTGGTGCTTTCATCGCTGTGGGCATCGTGAGCGACAATCGCACGGTCTTGATCGAGTGCGGCGAAATAGCGCGGATAATCCTGGCGAAACAACTGCGGGGTATCCGGCTGGTCATTGGCCTGGTCGATGAGCAGGCGGCACACCATGGCCTGACGATCTTCCGACAATAACCAGATGCCGGCCCGTTTTATCTTCAGACCTTCGATGACCGAATTAAGAATCAGGGAATTGGCTGCGTGCAGATCACCGTTATCAATGACGTTGGATTTGGAAACCTGGTGAAGGATGTTATAAAAATTGTGCGTCATGGCGACTCGGATTAGTCCGGCAATTGGCGGCGGATGGTTTTAAAGGTATCAAATAATTCGAGCGCCGCATCCACCAGTTTTGGATCAAACTGACGGCCACGTCGCTCGCGAATATAGGTGCGAATATCTGCTTCGTTCCAGGGCTTTTTATAAGAGCGTGTTGAACCGAGCGCATCAATCACATCAATGATGGCCACAATCCTGCCTTCAAGGGGGATCGCTTCACCGGCCAGGCCGCGCGGATAACCGTTACCGTCCCAATGCTCGTGATGGGTATACGCAATGCGCGCACCCATCTTGGCGATAATCTGGTTTGAATTTTTTAATAATTCATAACCGATGGTGGCATGGGTTTTCATGGTTTCCCACTCGGCCGGATCGAGCTTGCCCGGCTTGTGCAGGATACTTTCAGGAATACCGATCTTGCCCACATCGTGTAGCGGCGAGGCATAGCGCAGGGTTTCGGCATATTCGTGAGACATACCGATCTTCAGCGCCATCAGCTCGCACATTAACGACACGCGCCGCACATGGGCGCCAGTTTCCTTGGAACGCTGTTCAATCGCATCGCCGAGCACCAGCAGCAATTCTTTTTGTGTTTCCTGCACCGTTTCGCGCGCGGCAAGGTTTTGGAAGATCAGGGTGATATTGGCCGCAAACAATTTCAGGATATCTTCCTGGATATCGCAATCCGGCTGGCGAAAATGTGTGTACAGGACACTCTCTGTGCGCGGGTTGGTGTTGTAATAACCGATAAAAATACCGTCGCCACTGAGTGACGTTTTGCGTTCCAGGGTTTGCAGGATTTGTTCTTTGATCGCTTCCGGGATAATCGACGTATCCCAGCGGTTATAGAGTTCCACCGCCGCACCGGTGGCCGCCAGCAATCGGATTTCGGTATCGCCATACAGGTCTTCATGGCGACTGACTAAATACATTTCGGTCGTGTCGATCCCGAGTAGCTGGATCATATGTTCCAGTACCGCGTTACCAAATTGGTGCAAGGTCTGGCTGAGCAGCACCGAATCCGAGGCAGTGATGACCTTGCGCATACCGCGCTGGCTGGCCTCGATGGTAATGATGTCGCGATAGGAGCGAATGCAGGAATAGGTACAGGTCTTAAGTTTGGTGTCGGTGAGTTCGGTTTTGCTTTTGTAATCGTTGATGTCGTAAGTGCGAATCACCGTTTCTTCCGGTGATGACCCCGGTTGTCCGGTGCGCAGCACGATACGGGTGGTGTGATTTTGCAGTTGGTTGCGTATCTGGTGAATCAGGTTGAGGCCGGCATCGTCCTGCTCCATCACGACATCGATAAATGCCAGGGCAATGTCAGGATGGTCCTGAAACAGGCGCAAGCCATCGGCAGCGCTGTAAGCACTGAGAAATTCCAACGGAATATCGTCGATGCGCGTGTTGCCCAATACCAGCTTGGTCACGGCATGGACCTGGCGCTCATCGTCGATAATCGCGACCTTCCAGCTGCGCACGCTCTGCGGCAGGCTGGCGGGTGTAATGTGTGTGACGGTCTTGGGCGATTTTTTTAGAAATTCCATTTGCACTGCTCTCACTGCAGATCGTTATTCACTGAGTATAGAAGACTTCAATGTCATTGCTGGCGAATGCCTTATAACTTTTTGCTAGCGCCGGGGTAGCAAATAACAACAGCTTTTTTTAATAATTGAGTTGATATCACGCCGTTTGACGCCATGAATAACCCTTTGGCAGTTATAGCTACAAGGTATATCAGCCGCGACAAGGCTACACTGACGAAGAGCCTTGCCAGGAACAGGAGAAGAAAATGCCGAAGTCCCCGAATCATCTGCGCGACCCCTCCACTCACTTGATCGTGCGCAATGCCACATTGCAGGATGTGCCGGCCATCGTGGCCTTATCGGAGCGCGTTTACAAACCCTTGCAGATGGAGACCTATACCCCGGCGGCAGTCACCGGGCAGATCAACAATTTTCCGCGCGGGCAAATTGTGGTGCTCGTCGGCGAGAATCTGGTGGGTTATTGCGCGACTTTTCGTATCGCCGAAAAAATTGCGATGAGGCCGCACACCTGGAATGAGATTACCGGTAATGGTTATGCCTCGCGTCACGATATCAACGGTGATTGGCTTTACGGCATGGAAGTGTGCATTGATGACAGTTGCCGCGGTTATCGCATCGGCCAGCGGTTATACAACGAGCGCAAAAAACTGTGTCAGTCCCTCTGTTTAAAAGGGGTGGTGTTTGCAGGCCGTTTGCCGAACCTGGCCAAGCGCATCAAAAAAATGAAAACCGTTGAAAATTATATTGATCAGGTCGTGCATAAAAAAATCAAAGATCCGGTGTTGTCATTTCAATTGCGCAACGGGTTTGAAGTGATTGGTGTCATTGAAAATTATTTGCCGGACGATACCCAATCCATGGGCTACGCCGCGCACCTGATCTGGCGCAATCCCAACGTGCGGCTCAAGGAAGAAAAGCCGATTAAAAAGTTCGGTGTGCACATGCCCGATACGGTACGTATTGCCACCGTTCAGTACATGTTGCGCAAGGTCAGTTCATTCAGCGAATTTATCAAGAATATTGAATACTTTGTGGATGTGGTGGCGGACTACAAAAGTGATTTTGTGGTGTTTCCGGAATTGTTCACGCTACAGTTGTTATCCATCGAAGACCAGGAATTATCCCCCTTTGAATCCATTGAAGCGCTGACCAAATACACGCCGCGCTTCAAAGAAGCCATGCGCAATATGGCATTGAGTTACAACGTGAATATCATTGCCGGCTCGCACCCCACGCGGGTTGAAAATGGCCGCATCGAAAATATCAGCTACGTGTTCCTGCGCGATGGCCGCATGTTTGAGCAACCGAAAATCCATCCCACGCCCAACGAACGTTACTGGTGGGATATTGAAGGCGGCAGCACGCTGAACGCGATTGATACCGACTGCGGGCCGATCGGCGTCCTGGTGTGCTACGACTCGGAATTTCCCGAACTCGCGCGGCACCTGGTAGACCAGGGCGTGCAGATTTTATTTGTGCCCTTTTGTACTGACGAGCGCCAAAGTTATTTGCGCGTCCGTTATTGCTGCCAGGCGCGGGCAGTGGAAAACCAGATTTATGTGGTGATGTCAGGCAACGTCGGCAACCTGCCCAACGTGGCGAACCTGGATATTCAATACGCGCAGAGTTGTATCCTGACGCCCTGCGATTTTCCCTTCGCCCGCGACGGTATCGCCGCCGACACCACACCCAACGCCGAGATGGTCGCCTTCGCCGACCTGCGCCCGGAAACGTTAATCATGGCGCGCAACAGCGGCACGGTACAAAACCTCAAAGACCGCCGCCACGATTTGTATCGCGTGCAATGGAAGCGGGATAAGAAGCGATAATGGGCAAGAAATAGACGTAGGTCGGATTAGCGGCAACGCCGCGTAATCCGACAAAAACAGGCATTAACTCATATAGAGTGGATTAGCCAACGGCGTAATCCGACACGGGGTTAACTCAATTCAGACCCTGCGATACTCCGGACCTAAACCTCCACCGGCGTATCCGGATGACTACCCCATTCCGCCCAGGAACCATGGTAACCCCGAATATTAAAACCCAACGCCTTGCCCACCAGATACGTAAAGCCGGAGCGATGGTGACTCTGGCAATGGGTGACAATACGTTTATCCGCCGTAATGCCTAATTCCGCCAGGTACTCCCGCGCATCTTCGCGGATGCGCAGGCCGTTGTCCGGGTCCATCAGGTTGGTCCAGTCACAATTGATCGCGCCGGGGATATGGCCGAGCTTGGGCGTGCTGCCGCGCTGGCCGTGGTACTCCGCGGGGCTGCGCGCATCCCATACCACAAAATCTGCTTTATCCAGATCGCACAGGATGTCGCGCACTTCGATCACCACATTCGGGTCGAGGGTCACGCTGACCTGGCTCGGTTTGACGGCGGGAATCTCGGTGGTCAGCGGCAGTTTTGACGCCTTCCAGGCGTGGATGCCGCCGTTCAGGTAGGAATAGCGTTTGTGGCCGATGGCATCCAGGGTCCAGATAAAACGCCCGGCCCAACCGCCGCCTTCATCGTCATACACCACCACATGGGTATCCGGCGTTAAGCCCAAAAAGGAAAACAATCGATTCAGTTGATCCACACTGGCAATCTTGCCCGGTACCGGCGGCTGGTTGCACAGCAAGAGTTGCGGCGGTACATGTACAGCGCCATCGATATGGCCCTGCTGATAGGTTGCGTCACTGCTCAGGTCCACCAACAGCAATTGATTGGGTTGGGCCAGCAGCGCCGCCAATTGGGTCGGCTCAATCACAAAGGGTAATGCGGCCATGGAAAAGCTCCTTGATCGTGGAAAAGCGGACACACCGGCTCAAGCCTGATCCAGCGTGCTCAAGATATAACGATAACTGTCCATACGTGTCTGGCTGATGTCACCCGCCGCCAGCGCCCGCAAGATCGCACAGCCCGGCTCATGGCGGTGGCTGCAATCGCGGAATTTGCAGTGGCCGATAAACGGCCGGAATTCCACAAACCCCTCCAGCACCTCGTCGGCCTCCATATGCCAGAGGCCAAACTCCCGAATGCCGGGAGAATCAATCAAATGACCGCCGCCGGGAAAATGAAACAACTGGGCGTTGGTGGTGGTATGGCTGCCCTGTTGCCTGTCGGACAGCTCGCCCACGCGCAGGTTGCAGTCCGGCAAGAGTGCATTCACGAGGGATGATTTGCCCACGCCCGATTGGCCCACAAACACGCTGGTAAAATCCGCGAGATAGCGCGTCAGCTCATCCAGGCCGGTATTGGCCTTGGTGGACACCTGCAGCACCTGATAACCCAACTGGTGATAGGTGTGCTCGAGGTAGGTGATCTTTTCGCGTGTCGCATCATCGATACGGTCGACTTTATTGATCAGCAGCGCCGGCTCGATACCGATACCGTTGGCTGCGACCAGGTAGCGGTCAATCAAATTGGCATGAGGCTCGGGGTAAGGGGCAACCACAATAATGATGCGGTCGATGTTGGCGGCGATGGTCTTCATATCACCATGGGGATCAGGCCGGCACAACGCCGACTCGCGCGGCAACACCGCCACCACCACGCCGTAAGGATTACCATCGCGCCACACCACAAGGTCGCCGGTTACCAGCGAACCGAGGTTACTGCGAAAATGGCAGCGTTTATGCTTGCCTGCATTGGGGCCCTCGGTGGCTTCCACCACCACCTGGGTGCCGTAGTGGGTAATCACCAACCCGTGCTCTTCCGGCCCCAGATCGCCCTCCGCGAGATGCTCATCCGCCAGACTATCGCGCCGCGCCGCGCGTGCACTGCGCTCCGCCTGGATTTTTTCAATGCGCCAGGACTGGCGCCGGGTGAGTTTGCGTTTGCTCATTAGGGAGTTTCATTACCGGGTTGTGAGGACAGGAGTGACACGTTAATCTGGCCGGCAATTGTGCCCTGCCAACCTTCCACTGCCAATGTTTTTAAGAGGTTTCATCAATGCAAAACGAAAACAACCTGATCTGGATCGATCTGGAGATGACCGGCCTTGATCCGGATAAAGACGTGATCATCGAAATCGCCACCCTGATCACCGACGCCGACCTCAACATCCTCGCCGAAGGCCCCACCTACGCCGTCCATCAACCCGACAGCATCCTCGACACCATGGATGAGTGGAACACCAACCAGCACGGCAAATCCGGCCTAACCCAACGGGTGCGCGACAGCAAGATCAGCCCGGCGCAAGCCGAAGCGGAAACCATCGCTTTTCTGGAGCAATGGGTGCCCAAAGGCAAGTCGCCCATCTGCGGCAACTCCATCTGCCAGGACCGCCGCTTCCTCGTGCGCGGCATGCCCAAACTCGAAGCCTACTTCCACTACCGCAACCTCGACGTCTCCACCGTCAAAGAACTCGCCCGCCGCTGGCGCCCCGACGTCCTCGCCGGCGTAAAAAAATCCAGCGCCCATTTAGCACTCGACGACATCAAGGACTCCATCGCCGAACTGCAACACTACCGTGATACTTTCTTTAAACTCTAAGTCGCGCGGCTTCGCACTGGTTACCGTAATACATCCCGTAGGTCGGATTAGCCGCAAGGCGTAATCCGACACTGCCCTCGAAAAACGCTCACCAATAACAAATCCCTCAACGCCTCACAAAATACCGCGACATTTTCTTGCCATTAACTTTATTAATACCAAGGCAGTTACGAAAAATTACTAAAGTCTTTGATCACTTACGTGTCTCCCGCCGAGCAAGTTAAAGTGCGGCGGGAATTCTTGATTCTCTGCTGGTTTCCTGGGCCGTCGGTAATGGCGATGCGCACCTGAAAAACTTTGGCATCTTGTACGACCAGCCTTTTGGTGTGCGCAAGCTTGCGCCGGTTTACGATATTGTCTCAACGGTGGTTTATCTCAAAAATGATGTGCCCGCGCTTACCTTGGCAGGCAGAAAAGTCTGGTGGGATCCGGCGTATATTGAGAGGCATTCAGGTTTTGTTGAGGTGGGAGCGGCCATGCAAGCCATCTTTCAGGAACGCGCGATGCAGTTGGCGTCTTTTATAAAGTAATACCAGATAAAATGAACCCGACATTTGTCGGGTTCGTTGCTTCATTAAAAACGTACATCGACACCGATATTATAGGTATCAGAGTAATCTGAATTTAAGAATGCTGCATGGACGCTAACTGTATCAGTGAAGAACTTCCTTGAGCGAAGGATGTAGCTATCGAAATCTTCGACATCAATATAACTGTAGCCCAGACCAACACTAAAAGTCCGATTAAGATAAAGATCACCAATCAGGCTGGCGGAATAATAATCGATATAGTCTTTGTAGGAGGTTTCGATATTAACGGTCTTCTGCGCGATATCGGTCACGTACTTCGCATTGAGGTTCCAGTGATCATCCAGATCTACGTCTTCATAGAAGTCTGACCAGATCAGTAAGCCTTGGATAGGCGTAAGGCCGAGTGAGCCGAACCACAGATTGTCGGTTTCTGTGGAGTCACTGTTATAGGTTTCGCCTCCTGAGATGAATTCACTTTTGTGTGTGTCCTTTTCGCGTACTATGCCCGCGCCCACATAAAAAATGCTGTCGGGTATATAAAAATCAACCTTTGCTGTCACGTCATGGGACGTTGTGGTACTGCGGTAGGAAATGTCCTCAAATATATCGTTCTCTTTGGATTTTGAATAAACATAATCGACCTTGATGTTGCTGGCTTTTTCCAAAAAAGCGGCTTCGGCCAATGGATGGTTTCTTATTTCTACCGGAGAAAAATAGTAGGTTGCTGCAACGCGTCCGCCTTTATCCTCATCAATAAACTCAGAATCCGTAGAGGAAAAATCTGTAGTAATCTCTGTACGATAATTCTGACTAAAAGCCGCTTGCGTGAGTAGGACCAAGGCAAGTAGAGCTGCGAAACAAGTAAAGCGCATGAAAATCTCCTTAATTTCATAAAAGATAAACGCTCTTCCGAGCGGCGCGCATTTTACCCTTGAGGATGTAAATTGTCATGAAATAAAAAAGGGCGCCTATGCGCCCTTTAGGTCGGTTTGAATAAAACTATTTATCCATCCCCGCAATCACCTTCTGCAAACCTTTCAGCGACGCTTCAACACTTTGCATTGGCGTCATACCTTCCGGGTACACTTCTTGCTCAACCACAAACCATAAGGTTCCGCCGACAGTACGGTTAGCAACAATCAGCGCTTCCCAATCGGTGGTGTCTTTGCCGATGATCGGGTTTTCCTTATTGCCTTCATCCGGTGCGGCAGCTTTGTAGTGTGTCGTGATGGTACGGCCAGGGTAGGCTTTAATAAAATCAATCGGGTCTTTGCCGGCCACTTCGGTCCAGCCCACATCTTGTTGCAGGATCACGTCTGTCGAGGTGCCTGTGCCGATCACGTCCCAGGGCGTTTTGCCTTCTTTGCCCAGCATCTCTTCTTTATGGTTGTGATAGCCGGTGTGCATGCCGTGGGGTTTTAATTTGGCTTGTACTTTTTCCAGGTCGGCGGCCACTTCTTTGGCGCCTTCTTGCGTGAATGCGCGGTGGTCCATGGGGATAATCAGGTAATGGCAATCAATCGCTTTGTAGAACGCGACGGTTTTATCAAAATTTTCTTCAGAAAATTTATCGAAGCCGACGTGAGCGCCGGAGGCTTTCAAGCCGAGTTTATCCAGAAATTTTTTCAGACCTTTGGGGTCGTCAGCGTAAGGGCCGAAGTTGCCGGCAAATTCCACGCCTTGGAAACCCATGTCGGCAAGTTTTTTTAATGTGCCTTCAAAATCTTTGGCAACATCGTCTTTGATCGACCAAAGCTGAACACTCAGTTGCGGTGAGGTTGGCGCAACATCCGCTGCAAAGCTGGCTGCACTGCTGCTGGTGATGACGGCCATGGCTAAAACCTTGAGATAGGTTGAGAGTTTCATCGTTGTCTTCCTTTTATTTGCTGCGTTATTAAATGTTACCGAGTTTTAGTTGTTCTACCGCGTAATTACAGGCGCGTGCGGTGAGTGCCATAAAGGTCAGCGAAGGGTTTTGCCAGGCGCAGGAGGCCATACTGGCGCCGTCCGTCACAAACAGATTAGGCACGTCGTGCGCTTGATTATAGCCATTCAGGATAGAAGTTTTAGGATCTTTACCCATTCTTGCAGTACCCATCTCATGGATGGACAAACCAGGCGGCCATTCCTCAATGGTGCGCTGCACATTCTTCAGGCCAGCTGACTCCAGCATTTCTGCGGCGGTGTCCGCGATGTCGTTAAGCATCTTGATGTCATTGTCGGAGTAATCGCATTCAATGTGTAATTGCGGCAGGCCCCATTTATCTTTTTTGGTGGGATGCAGCGACACCTGATTTTCATAGCGCGGCAACATCTCACCGGAACCGCGCAAACCGAACTTCCATTCACCGGCACTTTTGATGGCATTTTTAAAATCCACACCAAAGCCGTCTTTGTAGGCAAACTGGCTCCAGTGTTCACGCGCCGCGCCACCGGCAAAGGAATAACCGCGCAGGAAGTCGGCATCTTTTTTGGTGACGTTGCGGAAACGTGGAATATAAACGCCGGTCGGGCGACGGCCGGAATAGTATTCATCTTCAAAACCGGGCACTGTGCCGTTGGCTCCGGCGCCGTAAAGGTGGTCCATCAGGTAATGGCCGAGCACGCCGGACGAGTTGGCAATCCCGGTGGGGAAGGCTTCGCTGATGGAATTCAACATGACGTGCGTGGTGCCAAGTGTCGATGCGCAAAGGAAGATGACCCTGGCAAAATATTCGCGCGTCTCCAGTGTCTCACTGTCGATAACACGCACGCCGGTAGCGCGATTGGTTTTAGGGTCATAGATCACGCTATGCACGATGCTGTTGGTGGCAATCGATAAATTGTTGGTCTTCAATGCTGCCGGCAAGGTAGAGCTTTGCGTAGAAAAATACGCACCAAAGGTACAGCCTTTTTGGCACTCATTGCGCGCCATGCATTGGTAGCGGCCCTGTTCGATGTGGTGCGGTGCCGGTTTGGATAAATGCGCACAGCGGCCCATAATTAATTTTCGGTCGCTGTATTTTTTTTCAAACTTCGCTTTTAAATCTTTTTCCACCGCATTGAATTCAAACGGTGGCAAGAACTTGCTGTCCGGCAACACGGGGATATTTTCCACCGAGCCGCTGATGCCAACATGATGTTCTACATAGTCATACCAGGACTCAATATCCTTGTAGCGAATCGGCCAGTCCACGCCGTGCCCGTCTTTGGCGTTGGCGGTAAAGTCCAGGTCACTCCAGCGATAAGACTGGCGGTGCCACAACAGCGACTTGCCGCCTAACTGATTGCCGCGAATCCAGCTGAAGGGTTTTTCCTGTGGGGTGCTGTAGGGATGGTCGCGGTCATTGGCAAAAAAATGTTTGGTTGCATCGTTAAACGCATAATTTTGCTTTTGAATGTAATATTGCTCGTCGACAATAGCGCGCTCAATCTTGCCGCGAAACGGCATCTCCCACGGCTTTACACCTTCGCCGACGTAATCCTTGCGGTGTTCTACCGGGCGACCCCGTTCCACCATCAAGGTCTTCAAGCCTTTCTCACATAATTCTTTGGCAGCCCAGCCGCCGGTAACCCCGGAACCTACAACAATCGCGTCGAATTTTTCCTGGGTCTTTTTGATATAAATCGTATTACTCATAGTCTGCTCGATCTGTATTTATTTCATAAACCTGGCTGATTAGAAGTTCAGCGACCAGGCTTTGCCGACAGTAGAAAATTTCACCGAACCTTTATAGCCACCGGGAATAGCCAGATACGCCAGCTCTTTGGAAGCGCCGACTTCGGAGGTGTAATAACCAAATACCACCAGCGCTTTCAATTGTTTGAAGTGCTCGCGGTCCTCCGCCGTAAATTCACCCTGGGCTTTTTCCATCTGCGTTAGTAATTCAACTTGCTGATCGTTGGTGCAGGATAAAAACGCCTTGCCATGATTTTTTTGTGCGTTGCTATCGATCTTCTGCAAACCGGCAAGCAGTGATTGTTGCTCATCGGCGTTGAAGCAATAGGCCGCCTGATAATCGATAAAATTATGCACATCAGCGCCTATGGCGCCGGGGGTGTCGGTAGTGGGAATAATCAGTTCACCCAGTTCGCGCACCAATGCCAATTGCTCCGGCTTGAGGAAGCGATTTTTCCGCCGGGATATATCGCGCGGGCTGGTAAAACTTTCCGCCATTAATGATAGCGACGTGGCAGAGAGTGCGAGGCCACACAGTGCGGCTAATTGCTTGATTGCGGTACGCCGTTCGAGGTGAATATCGGAAGTGGCTATCACGCCAGGATCAGTAACATTGGGCATAAAAGGGGTACTCGGTTGCTGAAAAATGCGAGGCTTTAATGGATAGTCTAATGCCTCAAAGCTTGTCTGGAAGCCAAATAGACAGGCATTTATTATGATTTAAATGTAACCGTTTACGGCCTCCGTGCAAGAGAATTTACACAACAAAACAATTTCAATTTTGAACGTCACGAGCGGGGGATTCGTTTTATTTTGAACAAAAACATCTCATTAGAACTGCATTCTCAATTTTCTTTATTTGGTTATCTATAACGTTCTATCCATGCAGGCCTCCTTGGTGCGTATTTTATTGCCTCATATATTGTCGATGGTGGCTTAGTGTTGCCAAATTTATATTTGATTTTGAAGGATTGGCCTTTTCGCCGTGACAGGTATTAAGGCTGCATATCCCGTAACAATGCTTATTTTGTAACAAATGGTAACCGGTTACATTATTTGTGTTACTGCTTGGCTATGCCTTCACTTACTCCGTATTTAATGCCGATTCTCCTTTCTTAGTTAAATTCCTTTAAAAACAGAAGATTACAGGCGTTTGTCAATTTTATATTATTAATTATATCTATCTAATTTACCCTAATGATGACTTGCCCAATGAAAAATAGCCATAATCATCCTTGAAAATGTAAACGGTTACATCTAAGCTTTGTATGAATCATGAATACTAAGACTCGGTTAATTCTAATAACACCATTGATGTGGTAACCGGGCTTTAGGTCATGAGAAGCGTTAAAAAAATACATAAAAATTACTCCAAAGGAGTTTCCAAAGTGAATCACACTCATCGATTTAAACCTAGATTATTGGCCTCCGTGATAGCTGCTTGCGCCGTGGCTGGAGCTTCTTCTTATTCAATTGCACAAGAAGACACCATTGAAGAAGTTATTGTCACTGGTGTTAAGGGCGCGCAGGAAAAAGCCATCAGTATTAAACGCAATACCTCTGAAGTTGTGGACTCAATTGCGGCAGAAGATATCGGTAAATTGCCCGATAGCACTATTGCCGATTCGCTACAACGCGTGACGGGTATTCAGATTCAGCGTAGCGCAGGGCAAGGCGGCATCGTCAGTATTCGTGGCTCTAATGAAATATTAACCACGTTGAATGGTGAGCTGTTTTTAACCGCACAGAATATTCTGAACAGTAACGCGGACTACCAGGATATTCCCTCAAGTCTTATTGCCGGTGTCAACGTATCAAAATCTTCCAACGCCAGACAATTAGAAGGTGGTATTGGTGGTTCGGTAGATTTATTGACACGCCGCTCTTTGGATCTTGACGGCGGCCTCACGAATGTTGTGCGCTTGCAGGCGAGCCAAGGCAGTATTACTGAAGAAACAGATCCGGAAGTTAGCGGCCTGATTGGTTTTAACGCAGACACTTATGCAATGTCATTGGCGTACGCCTACGCAGATCAAACACTCTCCGCCAATCAAACGCAAACCCGCGCCGGTGTACAGAACCGCGGTGATGCCTTGATGATGATGAGTTGGGATGGTCCCGTATCAACTAACTTCGTTACCGAGCGCGAACGCCTTGGTCTGAATTACAACTTCAACGCGCAATTGAGCGATTCACTCGAATTAAATATCGATTCCTTCTATAACAGCATGGATGAAAAACAGGCGGGCAATATGTTCCAGTTCGACCTGGATGCCGTCGGTTGGGATTATGGTCGTATGCAACCACAAGGGGTTAACTCTGCTGGTGATGTGCCTATTGCTCAAGGTAATTATGCAACTGGCTGGACAGCGAATATGAACTCCGCGTTGCGCGCCGGTGTTAGTTCTAATTTCCGCGAAACCTCGGCACTGAATAATAGCTTTGAATTGAAGTTTGATGGCGGTGGTGATTTCACCGGTAGTGTTCGCTATATCAATTCTAAAGCCACGCGTGAGAATGATGCGCTTACATTAGTGCAACGTCCCTCATCACCCGGGCCTGATGGCTTGTTTGATGACGAAGGTTATGTCTACAACCTGAACGGTGATACCCGCCAGGTTAACCCAGGCTATATTGCGGGAAATCACACGACAACGTTTATGGCACACGACGATGGGGTTAGTTGGGAATTTGATCCCGCGTTTGCGCAAGCCATGGGACAAAGTTCCGCATGGTATATCCATTCCAGTTGGTTAGAAGGCGAGCATCACGAAGCTACTCTGGATGTATTGCGTGCTGATTTTAACTATCACTTTGCCGATGAAGGTTTGACCTCTGTGGATTTCGGTGTGCGCGATGGTACGCGCAGTATTGAGCGTCGTGCATTCCATTACTTTATGCCGACAGGCATTACTGCCTACGATCCGACAGACATGCAAGCTTATGACATGTTGGTTAAATATCATGAAGCAGGTTACGTGTATGGGACTGGTCAGGCGAATGATGGTACCAGTGGTACTTACCTGGTCGAAACCTCCGGTGGCAGTTTGGTTGAGCTGAAAGATATCGGTCTTGAGCCGGTGCGCGGCGTCAACCTGGATGAAGCCGGATTGCAACCATACATGCATCAGGTGTCTGACTTCGGCGCGACAGTTGAATCTTTCAACGCTTCCATCCCTATGATTGATGTCTCGAAAATTGGCAGCAATCTGGCCTTTATGGACAACTTGTATGAAGCGCAACATGTTCGTAAAGATCGTCCGGACCAATCTTATGTTATTGATGAGGATCGCGAATCATTCTACGTCAGCTTTAACTTTGATAAAGCATTAACCGATAGTGTGCGTTTAAGTGGTAACGCGGGTGTAAGACGAGTTACAGACACGCTGACTATTAAACAGAATGTTTATGACGGCAATCGCCTGGGTCGCGATGTGTTTGCAGGCTCAGACGCTAACCATACTTACTATGTCGACGCTGGCGATAAATTCACGACAGTAAAACATTCTTACTTCCTGCCAAGTATTAACGCCAACTTCGATTTTGGAGATGAATACAAGATCAAGGTTTCTTACGACGAGCGTACCTCGCTGCAAGCGCTTAACCAATTTGGTCAGGGAGAATTTACGTCCTGGAGAAGCGGGCAGATTGATCCTGATACCGGGAATCGCTATCAAGCCATCAGTGAAATCCGTTTAGGTGGAAACCCGAACCTCCAACCCTGGAGCGCCAAAGTTTATAACCTTGCCGGTGAGTGGTATCCCACCGATACCACGTTGTTAGGGCTGACATTTTTCTACATGGATATTGGCGGCTTTACCGAAGAGGTTAGAACCACAGATCTTACCCTCGCTGACAGCGATGGTATTGTGCGGGAAGGCGGCACAGTTATCGAGTTGCGCAATGGCTCTAACGCTAGCGTAGAGGGTGTAGAAGTTTCATACCAGCAAAGCTTTGATTTCTTGCCCAGCTTTTTAGCGAACACTGGTATTACCTGGAACTACACCTACTCGCCCAGCACTCGTGAAGGCTATACCTTTGCGGCGGATGGTCAGGACGTTCCCTTCAATGCGACCGCTGAAAACCAATCTAACCTGGTCCTGTGGTATAGCGACGAGCGGTTTGAATTCCGTGTTGCCGCTAACTATCTGGATAAACGTTACAACGGTACCGAGACTGGCGTATTGCCCAATGATGATGCGAATAAAATCCTGGGTGGTCTGCCGGTGTGGGATGACGAGTCACTCTATGTCGACCTGAATAGCACTTATCATGTTAACGATGCCATTGATGTCAGTTTGAATGTGCAAAACCTGACAGAAGAAGGTGCTAACAAGTACATGCATTGGGAAGACTTCCGCACAGAATACAACGCCTTTGAGCGTCGTATTGTGCTCGGTGTCAACGCCCGCTTTTAATCTGTTGTGACGCAAAGAAGAGAATGCTGCTTAGGCAGCATTCTCGATTCATAAAAATAACCAAGATGCATCTATGAAAAATTCACCTTTGCAATCTCTCGTTATCCTTGGGGGCGGTAGTGCCGGATGGATGGCGGCGGCATTTCTGGCAAAAAAATTCCAGGGAACCACGCTGAAGATCAGTCTGATAGAGTCATCTGAGATTGGCACTATAGGTGTCGGCGAGGCAAGTGTTCCCGCCATTAAATACTTTTTATCTGAGCTGGGCATTTCTGAAAAAGATTTTATCCTGGCCACCCACGCTACATTTAAATTAGGTATTGATTTTGAAGGTTGGTATGAGCGTGACAAAAAATTCTTTCATCCTTTCGCGAAATTCGGTGAAAAGATTGCTGCTGTAGATTTCACGCATTACTGGACAAGGATGCGAAATGCGGGTTGTCCAGAATCGCTGGATAGTTATTCATTGCCGACACAAATGGCACGCGCTGGAAAATTTGCCATACCACGCGGCAATACCTCAATCGATGGAATGGCTAACTTCAACTATGCCTACCACTTTGATGCAGCGCTATTCGCACAATATTTACGTCGCTATGCAGAGGATTTAGGTGTTGAGCGCAGCGATGCAAAAGTTGAAAAAGTGAACCAACATTCCTCAATCGGCAACATTGAATCATTGTCGCTTCATGATGGGACGGAGGTCCACGGCGATTTCTTTATTGATTGCTCCGGGTTCGCCGGCTTGCTGATTGAAGGTGCATTGCAAACCGGTTACGAAGACTGGAGTCACTGGTTGCCATGTGATCGTGCCTTGGCAGTACCCAGTAGTCCGAACGATAGCATTAACCCCTACACGCGTTGTACCGCGATGAGCGCGGGCTGGAAATGGAACATACCTTTACAGCATCGCGTGGGTAACGGCTATGTCTACGCCAGTCAATTTATTGATGACAGCGCAGCACAAGAAGAGCTGTTGAGTGGTCTGGATGGTGAGATGTTAGCGTCACCGAAGCTGCTTAAGTTCAAGGCGGGACGGCGAAAAAAAATCTGGAATAAGAATGTATTGGCATTGGGATTGGCTGGTGGCTTTCTGGAGCCGTTGGAGTCCACCAGTATCTATCTTATTCAATACGGATTAACCGTCTTCTTCGAAAACTTTCCGACGAGGACAGAAAATAGCTATTTGCAGGAACGGGTTAACACCATGATGGCGGAGCACACGCTGCGTCTAAGAGACTTTCTCATTGCCCACTATTGTTTGAATGACCGCTGTGGCGAAACCTTCTGGGATTACTGCCGAAATATGGTTATACCGAGTTCGCTGGAAGCACGTATAGAAGAGTACCGGGCAACGGCCAGTATTCGCCTGGACGAGCTGGATTTCTTCAAAATGAACAGTTGGGCGGCGATATTAAGTGGCATGCAGATAACGGCCAGACACTATCACCCCAAAGTCCAATATCTGGAAGAGCATTTGGTAAAACAGGAACTCGATAATATGAGAAAAGGTATTGCCCAGGTTCTTCCGACAATTCCGGATCATGAGCAATTTATAAAGAACAACTGCTCAATCAGGTAGTTGGCTGGTGATATCGGTGACTACGACTTTTTATTGAAAAAATAATCAATATATACGGATAAATAATTTTTAGCTCTGCTGGTAGTGGAGCCTCCTCGTTAGCCCTGGTAACAGGGCTCTTTTTAATTCGTAATAAATCTAGTTGAGTAGAGGTCAGTATGCCTAAGTGGATTTTATTCTCATTTTTCTCGTTGATATGTAGCCAGTGGTGTATGGCAGATATTTCCTCGGTAAAAATGGTCGAGCCGATCATGAACCAATACGAGCGCGCGGTGTTCGATGTTCAGCTGAAAGCACAGTGGACTAATCCTTATCGTGAGAGTGATGTCGCACTGTTAGCGGTTATCACCACGCCTTCCGGCAAGACGCTGCGCCTGCCCGGGTTTTATGTCAGTGGTGACAGTAAAAAATTATCCAACTGGCGCTTTCATTTTGCACCGCGCGAAGTGGGTGCCTATCAATTTTCCATTGAGCTTCAGGACGACCAGCGCACCAAAGGTAAGCCGAAGGTCATCACGGCCAATGCAAAACCTGGCAGCAAGCCGGGTTTCTTGCAGGTAAACGATCTCTGGACCTTGAAGTTTGACAACGGTCAGTTATTTCGCGGCGTGGGTGAAAACTTCGGTTGGGAACATCGCGACGAAGATGACTCGCGCTATTTCAAAGCGCTCCATGAAGATCCGCGTTTTACCTATGATGTGATGCTGCCCAAATTGCATCAGCAAGGTGCAAATTTTATCCGTACCTGGATGATCTTCTGGAATCTGCCGATCGACTGGCAAACCGTGAATAATGCATCGCGTTACAAAAATTCCAGTGAGCGTTTTAATGCCAGCGGCATAACGCGGATGGATGACCTGATCAGCTTGGCAGAAAATAACAATATCTACTTGATGTTAGCGATGGACAGCCATGCGGGCTTTATTGGCGAGAACTGGGATATCAATCCTTACAATCGCAAGAACGGTGGTTTTGCATCGACGCCGGAAGAGTTTTTCTCCAGCCCGGAAGCGCGCCAACAATACCAGGAAAAGCTACGCTATCTGGTGGCCCGCTGGGGCTATAGCGCCAACATTGCAGCGTGGGAATTTTTTAATGAAGTCGACAACGTAATGTATGCGACGGACAAGACTATTCCCGATGCATTGGTTACGGAATGGCATCAGGTAATGAGCGATTATCTGGCCGACATTGACCCCTACAATCACATCATTACCACCAGTATTTCTCATCGCGATGTTGCCGGTATGAACGACTTGCCGAACATCGACATCAACCAGCGCCATATCTATAAAGCTACGGACAAGATCCCTGATACTTTGCGCGATTATTCTGCCCAAGCGAAGAAGCCTTATGTGATTGGCGAGTTTGGTTTTGAATGGGACTGGAGTATTAATTTTAATGACGTTAAAGCCGGGATGGTAGGCGACTTCAAAAAAGGGCTCTGGTACGGGCTGTTTTCACCTACACCTGTTATGCCGATGTCGTGGTGGTGGGAATATTTCGATGAGCACGGCACAACGGCCTATTTTGCCCATGTGCAGGAAATCAACCAGTTAATTTTGCAGACCTCTACCCAGCCCTTGAAAGAAATGAATGTTCAGGCTAATTTGGACCGCGTTAGTGTCCTGGCGATAGATAACGGCAGTAAGCAATTTATTTACCTGCACAATCCCCAAGGCCGTTCACAAACGGTACAGCTGCAATTGCCGCCACAGTTCTCCGCCTCCACTGCCAATGTGCAGATTTTTGACGCAGAAACGGCAACCTATAAACAATTAGCCCGTGTCAACAAAGGCAAGTTGACCGGCGTGAAGCTGCCTGCCCATAGCAACAGTATTTTAATTCTTCATTGATCCCTGACGTTCGAATTTAGCGCGTTTAATACGGTAAACGGTAACCTCTGGAAAACACTGTCATGCGGTGATTTTCCGGGGGCTCCATCGTGGTCGTCATCATAATAAAGAGACAATAACATGAAATTATTATTACGCACTTTGTTGGCCTTTTTCATAACATCTTCATCACTGGTTGTCGCCAGTGAAGCCCCGCATAAAACCTTAAACCTGTTGTACGCCATCCAGGGAACGCACACCCTGGGAGGGATGCACAATAAAGAACCTAACGCCGATCCACTCCGGTATAGCGATCAGTTAAACGGTATCACCGGAAATTGGCCCGGCTTGCATAGCGGCGATTTTTTATTTGCTGCTGTGGATATTAATAATCGTCAAACCATGATTAATGAAATTATCGCGCAATGGAATGCCGGTGCTGTGGTGAATTTAATGTGGCACGCCTGTAACCCGGTAGGCACCAGTCCGTGTCAGTGGGATGGTGGTGTTATCGCGGAGCTCACTGATCCCCAATGGAATGATTTGTTGACCGACGGCACCGCGTTAAACAACCGCTGGAAAGCGCGTATGGATGAAGTGGCCGTATTTCTCCAGCAATTGGAAGATGCCGGTGTGGAGGTGATGTTTCGCCCGCTGCATGAGATGAATCAAAGTTTATTCTGGTGGGGTGGGCGGCCAGGTATTGATGGTACGGCCAGGCTATATCAATTAACCCACGATTATTTCAAACACACCAAAGGCCTCTCAAATTTAATTTGGGTGTGGAACCTGCAAGACTTCAGCACCTTGGCTGCTGATGTAGATGATTATGATCCGGGCCACGAATACTGGGATGTGTTTTCCATGGACATGTATTGGAGCGATGGCCAGGGTTACACCACGGAAAAATATAATGCTATCCGCAATAAAGCTGCAGGGAAACCTATTGCGATTGGTGAAGCAGAAGACTTGCCCAGCCCTACACTGTTTGAAAATGGTCAGCCTGATTGGAGCTTTTTTATGGGCTGGAGCGAATTAACCTTTAATAACTCCAACGAAAAGCTCAATACGATATTTCATTCTCCGCGCGTCATTACGCGCGAGGAAATGCCCGGTTGGGACAACCTCAGTTACCAGGTCATCCAGGCTGAGGATTACTCCAACATGGACGGCGTTGAAACGGCGACGGTAGTAGACGGAACCGCGACCGAAGTTGTTGGATCAGTTGATGCGTGGGATTGGATGAGTTACGCCAGCATTGATGTTCCTGTGGATGGTTTATATACCTTTGCTTTTCGTGTATTGAGCAATGCCGGTGCAACCTTGCAGTTGGAAGGCGCGGGTGAGGTGTTGGCAACCCGCGACATTGCTGCAAATGATCAATGGGTCACGGTATATAAAACGGTTTCCTTAACCCAGGGTGCCTATGAATTTGGAATTAAATCCATCGACGGCAGCTTTAGCCTTAATTGGTTTTCGTTGTCATCGGCGCATGTGATTGGTGATTCCGGTGCTTCGTCGAGCAGCTCTAATTCGTCATCTTCGGTGGGTTCGGTAAGCTATCCAATCCATATTGAGGCGGAGAGCTACAGCAATATGGATGGTGTTGCGCAGAGCACTGATGACGATGGTGGCGCGACGACCGTTGTCAGCTCATTCGATGCCTGGGAGTGGATGAGTTATGCCGCGTTCAATTTACCTGAATTGGGTACGCACATTATTAGCTATCGGGTAAAAACCTCGAGTGCGGCGGTACTGCAATTGGAAGAAGCTGGTACCGGTGTGTATGGCACGATCAATATTCCGTCGACAAATGGCGACTGGACAACCGTTACCCAAACAGTAGATCTTGACGCGGGTATGCGCTCATTTGGGTTGAAAGTAACGGAAGGCTCAATCAGTTTGAACTGGTTTAGTGTGGCTTGTGCCGACTGTGCTGCTTCCTCCAGCTCATCCACCTCGTCAACGGATTCAAGCAGTACCGCGTCTTCAGATACAACTGAGTCTTCATCTTCCGCTCAGGTCAGTTCATCCTCACAACAAAGCTCAAAAGGGTCATCGGGTGGCGGCACTACATCCGTCGGCTTGTTGCTGCTGTTGGCTCTATTCGCTATCACCAGATTGGTAACGCCCTCGCGTCGTTTTTAATTGGCGCACTTGTGAGGTCTCCTGGCGGAGACCTCTTCTTTGTCTATCACCTGTTTAGCCTTGGTTTCAATTTGTCCGTTGAAGCTATCTTAAACAAAGTTCCAATTGGCTAATAATCTTAAGGATAGAGCTTGCAGCATATCTAATTGGTTTTTTTGTATTCCATTAACTGTTAATAATAAAGAGATGAGTCTATGAAAAAGTCATTTTTCTATTCGGTCCGTTTATTTACGTCTGCACTATTCGCCACTGCGCTAGCCACTCTTTGTCTGATGAGCTCGGTTGCCAGTGCCCAGACCAATTTTAAAACCTTGAATTATTTATATTCCATTAAAGGGCAAAACACCCTGGGCGGAATGCACAACCGCCAACCCAATGCTAACCCGAACCAATACAGTCAGCAGTTGTACAACATCGTTGGCCAGTGGCCGGCATTCTACAGTGCGGATTTTCAGTTTGAGCCGCAAGAGATTGCCAATCGCCAAACCATGATCAATCAGGTGATTACCGAGTGGAATAACGGCGCGATGATCAATTTGATGTGGCACGCCTGTAACCCTGCAAAATCACGTCCCTGTTATTGGGACGGCAATGGCGTACTGAGTAGTATGACGGATTGGGAATGGAGCCAATTGTTAACCAACGGTACGCCCATCAATCAGAACTGGAAGGCGATGATGGATGAAGTGGCAGTGTACTTACAACAGCTGGAGAACGCGGGCGTTGAAGTATTGTTCCGCCCTTTGCACGAGATGAACCAGGGGATGTTTTGGTGGGGCGGCAGACCGGGCTCCAACGGCACCGCAGCACTTTATCGGTTAACGCGCGATTACTTTCAAAACACCAAAGGTTTGAGCAATTTGATTTGGGTATGGAATTTACAGGATTTCAGCAGCCTTGCGTCAGACCTGAATAACTACGATCCCGGTAGCAATTATTGGGATGTTTTGACCCTGGATATGTACTGGTCAGATGGACAAGGCTACACCAGCGGCAAATACAATGCCTTGCTCAATAAAGCCAACGGCAAAATAATTGGTATTGGTGAATGTGAAGATTTACCTTCGGTAAATTTGTTGGCTCAACAACCCCAGTGGTCCTTTTTTATGGGTTGGTCCGAGCTGACCTTCAGTGGTAACACCAATCAAAAGATCCAGGACATTTATTGGTCCAGCCGCGTGCTTACCTTAAATGAAATGCCCGGCTGGAATAATGTCGGAAATTCTTCAAGCAGCAGTTCCTCATCCAGCGGTAACCCTTCGAATACACCGATCTACGTGCAAGCTGAAAATTACAGCAATATGAACGGCGTGATGACGGGCAATTCCAATGATGTTGATGGCGGTAGCTCAGTGGGCTCCATTGATACGAATGACTGGATGACTTACAACAACATTTCAATTCCCAGTTCAGGTTCATACACCATCGCCTATCGTGTGGCCAGTCCCAACGGTGGCGCGTTGCAATTTGAACAAGCGGGCGGTGGCACGGTTTACGGTTCCCGCAGTATTCCCGCGACCGGCGGCTGGAACACCTGGACGACCGGTTACCAGACTGTGACGCTCTCGGCGGGTACGCATAATTTCGGTATCAAGGCGACGCAAGGTGGCTGGAACTTTAATTGGTTTTCCATAACCCGAAATTGATAGGCAGCTAATAAACAGATCAGGTAATTAGTGGTGAAGACTGCGCTGATTGCTTGATCTGTTTAACGCGAGTCTGTGTTTTGGTCGCTTTGCTTTTTAATAATTATAGTGCTCCTCTCTCAATATAAGATGGCCTGCCGATGACTGGAAAATTGATTTTTTTCAAGATCCTTTGTCTATTTCTCTCACTCAATATTAGTGCTATAGCTTATGCACAGGTTGGTGGAGAGATTACCGTCTACACCAATCGCGTTGACCTGGTTGCAAACAAGAGCTACGCAAGATGGGTCAAAGAATTTCAGGCGCTGTATCCCAAGGCACGCGTGAAGATACAAGGAATCGCTGATTACGAAGTGCACATTGCTGCGCGGCTGGAGGCGCGAAACTATGGTGACGTTATCCTTGTGCCGCGCGATATGCCCAAACAGGTTTACGAAAAATACTTTGTTCCGCTCAATGATTTACAGCTGGGTGACAAAATTTACTTCCCGGAAATATGGGCGTACCAGCAACACCATTACGCCTATGCACAGGGCGTCATAGCTGAAGGTTTGGTGTATAACAAGACAGTGTTTGAGCAGGTCGGTGTTAATGAAGTGCCGACTACCTTGCGTGGTTTTATCGATGTTGCAGAAAAACTAAAGGCTGCCGGAAAAGTTCCGCTTGCACTCAATGTTGGCGCGGCCTGGCCGCTACAGCAATGGGATAAATCGGTGATGGCGCTCGCTGATGATGGAGATTATTTCTCGCGCATGATAGATGACTTGCAACCTTTTGCCGAAGGTAAGCCATATCACCGGTCACTCAGTATTGCCCACCATATTTTTGCTTCCGGGTATAGCGAAGACGATTTTATCCGCAATAATTGGGAGTCATCCAAACAGGAATTTATAAAAAACAATATTGCTATGTTTTATCTGGGCAACTGGCTGATTCCGCAGTTGGTTGAACAGGGAATGCGTAGTGATGATATCGGTTTTACCCCCTTTCCTTTTGATGATTCGGGCGATTTAAAAGTGGTACTAAACTTTGACTGGGGCATGGCTGTGAGTCGGTACAGTAAAAATAAGGAGACGGCCAAGGCGTGGATAAGGTTTGTGATAACACGCTCCGACTTCGCCGACGTAGCCGGGTTTATTCCGACCTATAAAACACGATCTTCTTTGATGCCGCAGCTGGCTGAATATATGTCGTCAGAGCCCGATATTATCCAGGCGGAGCCAGCAAGCAACGATTTTATTCGACTGGCCAATAAAGCGGGTATGGATTTTATGGGCGGCAATCATATTCGACACATTCTATTAAGCCCCGATTTTGCAGGCAGTATGCGTTACTGGAACAGTCGTTGGCGCCAGGCAAGAGAAAATTTCCAGGTGGCAGAATAAAATGAAATATCTCTCATTGAACAAACAATCTATTGTTGCACAAGTCGTGTTTGGTTTTTTTATTTTGCTGTTGCTGCAACTTATCATTGCCGCCTTTAGTGTCAGGAGCCAGCAGCATCTATCGGACAATATAGACCTGGCCTCCGGCAGGATTATGCCGGTGTTGCAGATAAATGCTCTGCTCTCGCAGGATCTGCAGGATGCGGCATTGGCCGTCAGTCAGCATGCCGCAGAGCAAAACCTGTCGCGCTTGGCTGATTTTCAAGTTGAGTTCCACAACAGAATCGCTTCATATCGTAGGCGTTATCAGGAGTTTGAGCGTTATGCGGATGACATTCCGGTAATGGCTCAACAGCTCTTGACACTCAATCGCTCCACCGACGTGACCTTTACCCTGGCAGAATCGCATATTCATGCCCACGAAAAATTCCTGCAAACCCGCGCGAGCGAATTTCAGGCGCTGGAGCAATTCGAAAATCGCTGGCAATACTTTGACGTGGAGCTGAAAGACACACGTTTCAGTATGGCGGATGAGGATATTCCTTCGCAATGGCTATTGGTTTCAATCGAGCAAGATGCTAACGAGGCCGCTATGTTGCTGGCGAAAGTGCCTTCTGTCCACACCTTGGATGCACTTGCAGTGACGGCTGCAGAGCTGGTTTATTTTTGGGGCAACATCGACAAAAAATTCACGATCCTTATGCAGCGTTTTCCTGATGTTGCGGAGCCTTTGAAGGCGTCAATATTGATGTTGGGGAAACATATTACCGACAGCGACGGTGTGCTTTTGCAGCAACAGAAATTGCTCGAGTCTGAGCGAGAAAGCCGCCATTTGTTGCAGGAGTTAACACAAAACCTTGATGCCAGTATGGCCCAGTTGGCGCAGCTGAATGAACGCCTTAAAAACCTATCCCATGAATCCAGTGAAAATACGAGATCGGCATTATCAACGGGGCGAGCGACCATATGGCTGGTCTTTCTTATCTCGCTGGCAATAGGGATTTTTGTTACCACCAAAGTGGTATCCGGGGTGCGTAAACCGATATCCCAATTGGTACTCAGGTTGGAATCCCTTGCTAAAAATGATTTACGGGATTGCCACGAAAAATCTTCTGCTGGAGAGTTTGGTGATATTTCAGCATCCCTGAGTAAACTGACAAATAACTTGACTGCTATCGTGAGTGATTTGACCGCCCAAAGCGATAAGCTCCTGAGCATGGCGGAATCTGCCAATCGCATCAGTTCCAATTCACGCAAACAAATAGATTATCAAAAGGCCCAGGCAGAAACATTGGCGTCTGCGGTTACCGAGATGGAGCAAACGGCACGCGGTGTGGCCGATAATGCCCGGGAAACCAGCGGTGTTGTATTCGATATTTATTCGTCCACGCAATCCGGGCAGGCAGTGGTAAGTCGCAACAAAGAATTAATCAGCCAATTAAATGACGAATTGACGATTGCTTCTGATGTTATCGACAGTGTGCGAGATAACTCTAATGGCATTGGTTCGATTATATCGGTGATCAATCACATCGCGCAGCAGACGAATTTGCTTGCCTTAAATGCAGCGATTGAAGCTGCGCGTGCTGGCGAGCAGGGGCGTGGTTTTGCCGTTGTGGCTGACGAAGTTCGGGCACTCGCCACTCAAACACAATCTTCTACGGCAGAAATTGCCCACATGATTGAAAGCCTGCAAACCAGTGCAACCGAGGCGACGGCGATTATGGCGCGCAATAAGGCGTTTGCGAGTTCCTGTGTTGATCAGTCAGATATGGCTAACGACGCCTTGGTAGGAATCGCTGGCGGTCTTGATCGGATCAAGCATATGACAGCTGCCATTACGCAGGCAGTTGTAGAGCAGAGTGGTGTCATTACCGAGTTAGCGAAAGGTGTGGTGAGCATGTCCGATATTGCTGATCACGTTCAACGTGAAGCGGTAGAGCTGGAGGAGTCGAGTAGTGCGTTGAATCAGATGGCCCATGCACAGAAAAAATTAACCAGTAATTTTGTGTTGCCTTGATATTGCTGCAAAAAACTGATGAAAAAAGGCCAAACCGGCGATTCCGGTTTGGCCTTTTTTCGTTTGGCTTTGTTAATCAGTATGCAAAATATTCGAGGGAAAAAATTACTATTTTGCTAACTTACACGTTGTACGTAGACGACGCCGTATTACCGCCGCGACCGGTCCAGTTGGTGTGGAAGAACTCACCGCGCGGTTTGTCGACGCGCTCGCTGAAGTAATCGCGTTGGGTTTAAGGCAGATTTGCAATAACGCTGTCATCTGCATTGCTAAATGTTCTGAAAAACCTGCCTCGTTTACTTCACACGCACTTCGTGATCAAAAGAAAAATTCCCGTTTTCAGCGGTTGTTACAACTGGAATTGAAAACCTACTGCTTAGGCCTATTAAGTTTTGCTGTTACTAGCAAATCTATTCCATTGATGAATTCCCCATCCCCTGCGACTACCAAGA